>WRLZ01000026.1 GCA_009777365.1 Candidatus Saccharimonadota bacterium
CCCCGCATGAACCAATAGTCTGACGGCCCATTGAACGAAGCTGATTGCGCCCCCGACCACTCCGACAGAGCCCCCCTTGGCGTAGCGCGGAGCGTAAGCTCCGCTCTTCAGTAGGCCAGTGCGGCTTCGCCACACTGGCCGAATGCCACATCATACTAATTGTGTCTCTGAGGATTCGAGTATTGGCTTATACTAGACTTAGTATCGTACAAATTATCTTCATTATCCTCTGGGTGGTCGGGGGGCTCTCGCTGATTCATTCAACAGCACCACCGGCCGTTGGTTCTACCGTGGCGGTAGCTCAATAAGTACTACTGGCGCGGGCATAGAGGCTCTTATTGTCGGTTACGGCGGAGCTCATACGACGAACGGTTTTCGTGGGGAGCGATAAGGTTATGTGGTATAATCTTTGCATGGCGTTCACTGAAAAGCTAAAGTTACGTGTTAAAAAGAAAGCGGCATTCCGTTGTGTGATTTGTCGTGGAGAATTTGTGGAGGTCCATCATATAATCAGGCCAGGCGATGGAGGAAGCGATGATGAAGATAACGCCGCTCCCCTGTGCGCATCGTGCCATGATAATTACGGCGATAATCCATCAAAACGTAAACAAATACGCGAAATGCGTGACTACTTGTATGAAATAGTAGCAGGTCTTGAGCAAAAAGGCATAATGACATTACCAAAACCACTGACCAGAGAAGAAATAAAGCGAAAGATGAGAATCCCAAATATTTCCGCAATATATCACGTGGTATATAGCCATGAAGATTTTAATACGTCAGCAAGAATACTTTTTGAGCTTGTAAAAGAGGCGCAGCTTCAATCTCCTGGGAGAAAGCGTGTTTTATATCTTGATATAGACGGCCACAGAAACAAAAAGGGGGGCTTCGATGCCGATATGTTTGAGCTACAAAATGAATTTATGTTCGGATTTCTAATGAAATATTTATCCGAAGTTTATATACCTTTTGGGAACTTTAAGAATAGCAACTCGCAAGACGACAATATTCCAGATGGGCTAGAGATTTTGCCTGCACCTGGATAAAGATAAAGTACAAATTTATATCTCGCCTCATACAACCTATCTTCTCTATCCACTGGGTGGTCGGGGGCATACCAGACTTCTGTTCTTAGCACGGGAGCATGGTTCTATAGGGGAGGTAGAGCAGAAAGTCGTGTCAATGATGGGCTAGAGGCTATACATAGTAATGGGAATGGTGCCGCCACTATTCATGCTGGTTTTCGTGGGGTGTGTAGTCTGTCTGTGATATAATACTACATAGAGCAAGGGAGCAATACTTTACTTATCTCATCAACAAAGCTAATACATGATAAACTTCTATACAGATTTCAGAGACTATTACAACAAAAAGATCAACGATTTTCTTGATGTGGAGATTTTTTGTTTCGAAGATGACAAGGAAATTTTTGACGATCAAATGTATAATATATTTCCTAGATATCTAATTAGAGAACAGTACGATAAATGCAAAAAGACCCTTTACGAACTAAACGAGTGGACGGTAGATGGGTACTTACACGAAATGACGGCTTTCCATGAATTGGCACTACATAGACTCTTGGTAGGTGTTGAAGATTTTATGAGTGAAGATATCGCCACATTTGACAAGATATTTTATGGGAAAAAAGACATGGAGGAAGTCAAGAAACTATGGGATAGCCTGCCAGACAAAGATTATCTGTTTGAAATGGACATCAAAAACACGGACGACTTTGCGGATTATTTGCATGATATAGGAAATATGATAGAAGACTGCTTTGAAGATATCGACTTCGAGATGGTCGATACTATGAGCAATGCGTATGATTCAGGTCAAGGTTATATTTTAGAAATTCTTGGCTTTGACTTAGAGCGATACCTGGAGATTATGCCAGAAGATATGCGCCGGAAATACGAGAAGGAGGCTAGAAAGACGGCAGACGAAAAACGCAGTCGCGGTACGCATGTGGTTCATAATACAACAATCTACAATACTCAAAACATAGGTAGCAATTCTGGCATTGTAGTTGGAGTTATCCAAGATAGTAATATAGACAGTAATTTCAACCAACAAATAGATGAAGCAATTGATCGAATAGATGCTCTCAAAGAAATTACATTACAGCAAAGAGAAGATTTGAAAGAAATAATGAATGAGGCAAAATCGCTTGAAGAGCCCCAGAGGCAAAAGAGCAAAGTTAGATTTGAGAAGTTTATGTGCGGTACAGGGGATATATCGTTAAAAGTGATATCAGTGCTATCGGATTTATCGAGTATAGCGCAATTTTTTGGGTTTGGAGGACGTCTTTGAGAGGATATATTGTTAGAAAATGATTACCACATCATGCAATTAAGGCATAATCAAGGCTAGTATCATGGAGTCTACGCCTTCTCGCCCCGCCATTAACCTTACTAAGCCAATACTCTCCTTCCGGTAGGCTATATCATCGGTCTATCCCATTCTCCATCTCATTAACCATATCAAATTCTTTGTCTTTATCACTTTCTGTGATACTACATGGATAGGCTTCCGTGATTCTACGGAGGCTAGGTTTGATATTAGTATGCAAACTCTTGCCCATTGCGATCACCACAAAATCATTTAAGCAAACCTGCTCCAATTTGGGACAGATTTTTGGTTATCAGTAAACTAGTTCTCTATCAAGCACCCTTCGAATCCTCTAGGTGGTCGGGGGCGTTTAGTCATTCTGTCTACGATACTCAATCTTGCTTCAAGAGAGGCGGCAGAGGAGCAGTCGACCCACAAGGCGCTGGCATAAACGCATTGGGTAGACATACCTGTGATGTGCAACTCGACCACGGTTTTCGTGGGGATCAAACAGCCCGACCCTGATACTCCGGCCAATTCTCCAGTTCCTCTATCGTATTTATATTATCAAAAATCTCCCGCGGAAAATCAGCCCGCGAATTGGGCGCAAGCCCCCTTATTATATCCCTAGCCTCGTCAATCGTCATCAACTGTACCGAAATCTTCTCCCCCGCATCCAGCTTCTGCGGAACCTGGGTCTCAAAGTCGGTTGCCAGAAACGAATAGACAAACCACTCCATCTTACTCGCTGGTTGCGTAACCCAAATCAGCTTCCAATTCCGAAACGTCATCCCCGTTTCCTCCAGCATTTCCCGCTTCGCCGCCTCAAGCTCCGTCTCCCCTGGATCGTCATGCCGCCCGCCCGGAACCCCATAAAACACCGGCGACCCCGGCTGTTGCTGCTTCAAAATCACCAGCTTCCCATCCTTGACTGCAAAAATATTCACAGTATCCGACCGCTTCAACGCCTCAAAAGTCTCATAACTCCCATCAAACATCTCCTGCTGCCACTGATAAACCTCAAAAATCTTCCCACGAAAAACCCTCTCCGCCCCACTCGGCACCAGCTTCGCATCCTTCGGCAAAATTGTCCTCATACCTGTATTATACCGCATTGCCTTTACATTTGCCATAGTATATACTCATAACATAGACTGCAAAGTCTTGTCATTTTAGCGATATAGGGATTAAATCGATCCTAGGCGATCTTAGTTGTTTTTCGTTCTAAAAATTGTCTCCTCCCTCTGCGGTCAGTCCGTCTTTTTCTCCTCTGGGTGGTCGGGGGCGAACGCCAATTCGTTCTCTGGCTCCAATGCATGGTTCAACCGTGGCGGCAACTCGATCAATGCCGCTAGCGCTGGAGTCGAGTCCCTGAATCGCAATACTGGCACCGCTAATAGCAATAACGGTTTTCGTGGGGTGGTCGTCATTCGCCCGTAGCCTCGCGTTATGAGCCTTTGAAGCACATGATTCCATAGAGTCTTCGTATCCACCGACCTTGGGAAGATGTTCCCGAGTAGCATCGGTTTAGACGTTGTGATATGAGGATGGGGTTGTGGTCATGACTAGGACGGCGTCTTGCAGGAATTATCTTGCAATGACGAGGATTATTTAGATTGTTGCAGAACGCAATATACCGATTCTATCGGCGTCGGCTTTGCTGGCAGGAGTCTCTTGACTCATCTCGTTGCATTATGGTAGAATTAGGTATGATTAGGCTATTTTTCGGGACGGGGAGCGCGGAAAAGCAGGGAGCGATTCGGGCGGCTTTTGAGGAGGCTCTACGCGCGACGCCGGGGATAGAGAAGGAAGTGCGGGGAGAGTTTGGCGACCCGGAAGAGCTGATGGCGTACCTTATGAATGGGAATTTGTTTTCGGAGCGGAGGTTTGTGATTTTGCAAAATGTTTCGGCTAAGAGCGAGGTTGCGACATTTGTGGTGGAGAATATGGATAAGATCAAGGGCTTGTCGGATATTGATATTGTGTTTTCGGAGAATGAGCTGGATAAGAGGGGTGTGTTTTATAAGGCTTTCACCAAGGGGAAATTGGCGCAGGAGTTCTTTGCGAATGAGATGGAGATTACGAAGAAGCTGGATTTGCCGTCGGTGAATCAGGCTGAGACTTGGGCGCTGACGAACTTCCTGCTGCGCGGAGAAAAAGATCGGTATATGAGCGTGATCCATCGGACGGAGAAGATATGTTATGGGAATGAAGACGAGGCGTTTCGGCTTTTCGGGCTTCTTTCGACGCAACTATTGCAGTTTATGGCGATGAAGTTGGCGGGGGATAAGTCGACGTACGAGATCGCGAAGGAGTTGGATATGAAAAGCGACTATCCGCTTAAGCAGATGGCGAGTGCCGGGGGATATTTGAGCGCCAGGGACGCGGTTCTTTTGGTGAAAAAGGCAAGTAGGTTGGATAAGAATATTAAGACTGGGAAGATGACGGCTTGGCAAGCGGTAAAGAGATTGGCGTAAAACTTGAGGTCGCTATTCTTTGCGAGTGCGGCAATACGGAGGTTATGGTGAAAGATAGTTGCCGTAGCCGGATTTTTTGAGTGGTTTGGCGAGGTTAGCAAGTTGCTCCTTGGTAATGAAGCCGTTTTTGTAGGCGGCCATTTCCGGGCTACCGATAACTACGCCGGTGCGCTTTTGGAGGGCCTTGACGAAATCGCTGGCGTCGCACATGGAGTCGATCGTTCCGGTGTCGAGCCAGACGTCGCCTTCTCCTAGGGTAATGACCGAGAGTTTGCCGCGCTTTAGGTATTCTTCGTTGACAGAGGTGATTTCCAATTCGCCACGATCTGACGGCTTGATGGATTTGGCGATTTCGATGACGTCGTTGTCATAGATGTAGAGGCCGGTAACAGCATAGTTGGACTTCGGTGCGGTTGGTTTTTCGACGATAGACTTAGCGCTACCCTCTGCGTCGAACTCAACTACGCCGTAACGCTCAGGGTCATTGACGTGATAGGCAAAGACTACGCCGCCTTTAATATTGTCGCGCGCTTCAGCTTTGCTGTCGAAGTTGCTGCCGTAGTAGATGTTGTCGCCAAGAATGAGCGTAACGTTATCCTTGCCAATAAATTCTTCGCCAATGATGAAAGCTTGCGCGAGACCGTCCGGAGAGGGCTGAATCTTGTAGGTAAGACTGATGCCGAAGTCGCTACCGTCACTAAGCAAGCTTGCGAACATGTCCATATGCTCGGGCGTGGTGATGATTAGGATGTCTTTAATTCCCATGTTCATAAGAGTTGTAAGTGGGTAGTAGATCATTGGTTTGTCGTAGATGGGCATAAGTTGCTTGGAAATGCCCTTCGTGATCGGCCAAAGCCTTGAGCCTGAACCGCCTGCTAGAATAATACCTTTCATAGAAGTTCCTTTCTTATATATTCTTCCATTCTTTCGTTATAGTCCGTGGAATTGAAGCCTGCTGTGTGAATCTTGGTTAGATCAAGATCGCTGTGCTCGGGGCGAGGGGAAATGCCGGTCTTGTCGCCGATATATTCAGCGGTAGAGGTTGGGATGACTTTTGCGTCGAAGCCTCCGATCTCGAAAACTCGGCTGGCGATGTCTGCCCAGGAGGCGACTTTGCCGTCGTTGGTTAGGTTGTAGGTGCCGTAGGCTGGTTTGTTATCCAATAGGAAAGCGATGGCTCGGGCTAGTTCGTCGACAAAGGTGAGTCGGCCGGTTTGGTCGCTGACAACCTTGGGCGAGACGCCTTTTTGCCCAAGCTCGAACATGGTGCGTATGAAGTTTTTGCCGTTTCCGACAACCCAGCTGGTTCGGAGGATGTAATGGTTCGGGGCAAGAGATGCGGCAATGTCGCCAGCGGCCTTGGTTTGGCCGTAGACGCCAAGAGGAGAGAAGGATTCGGTTTCGGTATGGTTTGGGGTTTTGCCGTCGAAAACGTAGTCGGAGGAGATGTGGACGAGCGTTAGGCCGTATTTGTTCGCAATAGAAGCAAGATTTGCGACGCCAGTGGAATTGATAGCCCAAGCTTTGGTGCGACCGTTATCCGTTTCGGCGCCGTCGACATCGGTCATGGCAGCGGCGTTGATGATAGTGGAATATTCGCTCCAGTTGATTTTGCCTAGGCTTTCATTCGACGTAATGTCAATATCCGGGAAGTCGAGGGCGGTGGCGTCGGGATAGCGAGCGTGGAGCTCGGAGCCGAGTTGGCCGTTGGCGCCGATAATTATGATCTTGCTAAGCTCTAGTGGTTCAACATCCTTGAGTAGAGGATTTTGGGTTTTGTCCTTGTCGCTGACTATAGCTTCGCTGAGCGGGATCGGCCACTTGACGTCGATTGATTCGTCGAAAAGGCTGACGGCGCTATATTTGAGGCTAGGCTCGTAATATCCGTCGACGAGGTAGGTGTAGACTGTGTTGTCCTCTAGGGATTGGTAGGAATTGGCAACGCCCTTGGGAACATAAACTGCTTGCCCAGGAGTGATTTCAGTAGAGAAGGTTTGGCCGAAGCCGTCGCCTTTTCGCAGATCAACCCAAGCGGCAAAGACTTTGCCGCTAGTGACAGAAACGTATTTATTCCATGGCTCGGCATGGAAGCCGCGCGTAACTCCAAGGAAATGGTTGAAGGAGATATTGTTCTGAACTGGGCTTAACTTTGGAAGTCCAAGTCCGACGGCCTTGGCATTTTGCCAGTTCTCCTTAAACCAGCCGCGGTCGTCTTCGTGCAGATCCAGGTCTACGACGAAAAGGCCCTTGATGGGGGATTCTGATGCTTTCATTATTGTCCGTTCTCCTTATATTTTGCCTCAACGGCTTGCTTTTCCGCTTCCCATAGGGTAGCGTTCTCCTTGTACCACGAGATGGTTTCCTCGAGTCCCTTACGAATATCCTCGAATTTTGGTTGCCAACCTAGCTCCTTGACGATTTTTTCATTATCAATAGCGTAGCGTTGGTCGTGGCCAGCGCGATCGGTAACGTGCTCGTAGAAATCTTTTGGTTTGCCCATGAGCTCTAGGATCGTCTCGAGAATGAATTTGTTGGTCTTCTCGCCATTGGCGCCGATCAGGTAGAGTTCGCCAACTTGGCCTTTGTCCAGGATTGCATGGACAGCGGAATTGTGGTCGTCAACATAGATCCAGTCGCGGACCTGGAGGCCGTTGCCGTAGAGCTTTGGCTTCATGCCGGAGAGGATGTTGGTGATTTGGCGTGGGATGAACTTCTCGATATGCTGGTATGGGCCGTAGTTGTTTGAACAATTGGACAATGTGGCCTTGATACCGAAAGAGCGAACCCAGGCGTGGACTAGGAGATCGGAGCCAGCCTTGGTCGAAGAGTAGGGGCTTGAGGGATGGTAGGGGGTGTTTTCGGTGAACTTGAGGTCGGGTCGGTCTAGGGGGAGGTCGCCGTAGACTTCATCGGTGGAGATGTGGTGGAAGCGCTTGTCGTGCTTCCTGACGGCCTCCAAAAGAGATGCCGTGCCGACGAGGTTGGTTTCGATGAACGGCCAGGGGTTGCGAAGGGAATTGTCGTTGTGGCTTTCGGCGGCAAAGTGCACGACAATGTCGTGCTCGCCTACGAGTTTATCCATGAGCTGGCGATCACAGATGTCGCCCTGGATAAAAGTTATCTCGTCCATAGCGCTACGCAGGTTTTCGATATTGCCAGCGTAGGTTAGTTTATCAACTACCGTTATCTTATATTCCGGGCGCTCCCTTAGGGTGTAATGGACGAAATTACTACCTATGAAGCCGGCACCTCCCGTTATTAACATCTTCTTCATAGATTTAAGTATAATACAAATATCAGCGAATTGCAAATCAATAAGGTCGTTCGTTGGTGGATTCTAGAGCATCATTTATAGCGTCAAGCCACTCGTATTTATACTTAGTATCAGGCTCCAAATAGCATCCCTCAGCCCATTCGTTCCAGGCTGTGAAAAATATTATGTCTTTTTTGTAGACTTTTTTAGTACGGACAATCAGCTTTTCCATATATTCCTGGAAAGATTTGACGGAAACATTCGACAAAGACAACCCCCATTCTTTGTTGCGAGGCGTATTGTCCCAATCATTAAAGGCGCCGGGGAGCATTTTATTGTTTGCTGGTTTATGTGTTAGGATTTTATGCCAAATATCGTTGTAGGATAAGATTTCCAGTTTTTTCGCTCCTATAGTGAGCTGTTTTTTGAGTAGCCCCATGACTTTATTTATAACGTAGCCGCCGACTTTTCGTATGAAGAGATCAAGCTTGCCTCGCATGTTTTGGATGGCGAAAGCCGGTTGGAATTCTATGCCGTACTTGAAATGGCTTAAGTCACTACTTTTACTATTGGCGAAAAATGGGTCTTGGAAGATGAAGTTTATGCCCGCAAGGCCATTTTCTTTAGCTTTTTTATCATAAAACTCTAAGCGTTTATTCAGATTAGGAATATCTTGAGGTTTATAGATGATAAATAGCGGCCGATTGTCCTCTTTGATATATCTCTCATCTTTGAAGAACGGCATTAGGTAGTCACAATGCCTAGTCCACTCCTCCTCGTCGCCATACTTTTGGGCGCGGATCAACTTGCGGTTGCCGCCGGTTAGGTGCTGCGACCAGGGGTGATTAGCCCATGACAAACAGAAAGGGAAGTCTAGTTTTTTATTCTTCAGCCACTGCTCGACTGGACGCTCTAGGAGTAGGTTACCGTCAGACCAATAATGGTACATGCAAAAACCATAGAGGCCAGCGCGCTTGGCCATTTTAATCTGCCAAGCCTTCACTTTGTCGTCCTCTAGATTGTAATAGTTATTATCTAGCGGCACACGGGGCTGGTTGTGGTTTTCGTATAGAGATTTGGTTCTACCTAGAGACGTCCATTCAGTGAAACCCTTGCCGTGATGCTTGTTGTTGAACTCAACTTCGTGAAATTGAGGAAGATAGAAAGCGATAATTTTCATGGTTTTATTATATCACATTCTTTTAGAGGACAGGATTTTTTTAATATAATTTACGCCGACACGACGAGATTTTTGGACTTTGCGGCGCTCGCGGAGGACTTTGGGGAGTAGGCCTAGAAAACC
>WRLZ01000027.1 GCA_009777365.1 Candidatus Saccharimonadota bacterium
CTCTGCCTTGCCAGGCCTAATTATCGAAAAAATCGACAAAAACTTCCTCAAGGACCACCTAAGCGGCCTAAAATACGGCGTCGTCATAATCTCCGGCACCAACGGCAAAACCACCACCACAAAAATCGTCACCGAGCTATTGGAAGCCGAAGGCCTCAAGGTTTTTACCAATAAAACCGGCAGCAACTTCGTAAGAGGCATTATCGCCGCAGTTATCAAGGCCATAGATCCCAAAACCAAAAAATTAAACGCCGACATCGCCGTTTTAGAGCTGGACGAAGCTCATGCCCTAAAGTTCATTGAGCACATCCAACCAACCTACTCCCTATTGTTGAATGTCATGCGAGACCAGCTCGATCGTTTTGCCGAAATAGACCACATAGCCAAACTGCTCGACAAAATCGCAAAATCCACAACCAAAACCGTCGTCATCAACCGCGAAGACTCCCGATTGCGATCGATCAAACCGACAGCCAAGGCCCAATACTTTGGCTTAAGCAGTTCTCTCCGAGCCGATTTCCCCGAAGATGACGCCTTGATTGGCGGAAACAGGACAAAAACCGAGTTACCCGCCGCCGAAGTTGTCTTGGATAAGCTAAAAGACAATGCGGCTACATACAGAATCGGCAAAACGCAATATGAAACCACCCTTGCCCTCCCCGGTGTTTACAATGCTTTTAACGCCGCTGGCGCACTCGCGCTTGCATTAGCCATCCTCCCCAAATCCGAGCCGAAAACTCTTATCGAAAACCTCGGCAAAATCGAACCTGCCTTTGGACGCGGTGAAGTCTTTGAGGTAAAGGGGCAACCTCTCGAACTCATACTCGTCAAAAATCCTAGCGCCTTCCAGCTCGCCCTTAAATCTTTCCGCACTTCGGATCACGCCACTATGATCGCCATTAACGACGCGCCTGCTGATGGACGCGATATTTCATGGCTTTGGAATGTGGATTTTACCGGATTGGATTTCGTAGATGTCGTTTCAGGTACCCGCGCTGATGGCATGGCTCTGCGATTACATTATGACGAGGTCGGTTTCGGGGAAGTTATTCCAAATCTCAAGGATGCCATTACCGCGTTTTCCAATATCGACCGTCCACGCCGCATATTCGCCACCTACACCGCCATGCTCGAGATCCGCAAAATTTTATCTGGGAAGAAACTCCTATGAACCTAAGAATCCTCCACCTTTATCCTAAAGAAATGAATCTATACGGAGATCACGGCAATATTTTGGCGCTGGAAAAACGCTGCAATTGGCGGAACATAAAAACAGAGGTTATTCCTTATGAGCCGGGCAATGAGTTCCCGCAAAACGTAGATATTATCTTCGGCGGTGGCGGACAGGACTCCGGGCAAAATAAAATTGCCGACGATTTGTTATCCCATAAAGAAAATATCGGCAGGCTAATCAAGAACGGCACTCCGGCGCTTTTCATTTGCGGCCTCTACCAGCTTATGGGGAAGGAATTTATCACCGCAAAAAACGAGGCCATCACCGGTCTCGGCATTTTCAGCATGACAACCAAAGCCGGCAACAAACGACTAATCGGAAATATTGTTATCGAATCTCATCCGTTTGGCCAAATAGTCGGATTCGAAAATCATTCCGGCTGCACTATATTGGATAAATCTATGAAGCCCCTCGGCAGAGTTATAAAAGGTGCCGGCAATAACGGCAAAGACCGCACAGAGGGCGTCTTTTTTCACAATGCCATAGGCACATATCTCCACGGACCGATCCTCCCCCAGAACCCAACTATAGCCGATTTCATAATCCAAACAGCCATCACCAACAAATACGATCAGGTCATAGCGCCGCTTGACGATAACTATGAGGACATGGCGCATCGTTCTGCGTCAAAACGACCCAGATAGACCCCCTCCCAAAACACCCCAAGCTACCTAAAATCTCTTCATCGCGCGGCAGCAAGACAGCACTCTCATTTACTCAAGTTTTCCGATAGTCCCGTGAAATGACTTTTTGTTTCACAAAAACGTGAAACAACCCATCCAGCTACTACTGTAAAAACCCACAGACCAAACCAAAATCTCCGTGAAACACGAAAATGTTTCACAAAAACGTGAAACAACCCATCCCACGAAAACCAATGAAAACAGAAACATTACCATTCCCCACGCCCATGCTGTCTATCGCTATGCCCTAGATCATCAGCATTACCGCAAGCTCTTGAAAATATAATTAACCCCAAACAGAGGCCAATTCTAAAAATAATCTCATGGTGGGTCGCGAGGGACTCGAACCCCCGACCCTCTCGGTGTAAACGAGATGCTCTAGCCAACTGAGCTAGCGACCCATACCCATATTCTATCATAAATCACACCAAATTTCAAGCCGCTCCACAGTATTTTTCACACTCCCTCTCACACCTGCCCTCTACCAAATCCTCTGGGTGGTCGGGGGCGTGGAGTAGGTCAATCAATGGAGCTACAGGATCTTGGGTAGGTCCTTGGCAAATCCGCGGGGCTATGTCCGATACATCAACAACAGGCGCTCATGCAGGTATTGAAGCAGTCATGGGGCATTCCGGCGACATTACTGTTGGCATCGGTTTTCGTGGGGTGATACATGTTATATAACATGCTCCCCATAACCCAAAGCAATAAAAGAATATCAACCCGGATCCTACCAGGTTGATACCTTTAGCTCTACCGTTCGCAATTTCTACTGCGTCTCTTTGAAACCTCGAACTATCGCCTTCGCGCCGCCTTTTCCTCGCGTTTTCGGTTCTTCATAACTACCAATAAGGCAAACACACCGCAAGCAACCACAATACTTGAAATTATAGTGATCAAATCAACCCTTGCGATCGCCAACTCCCCAATTCTGATAACACCCGTTGGTGGAACCTCATAATTTGGGTCGTAAACTATATTAAACACCAAGTTTGCTTCTAGCGGATTGCCATACAAGTCGAACCCGACTACTGTAATCTGATGCGACCCAACCGTCGTCAGGTCAAATATTGGCCTCACATTTTGCCAATCAAGCGACGGCGTAACCGGTATCGTTGCTATCAGAACACCATTATCGAAAATCTGCAAACACGTCAAAGCCAAAAAGTCGATATTAAGCTCTACCGTCCGATTATTGGTCGTAAAATTAACATCGCCAGATGCAACCATATCCGCGTTGAAGTTCACAACGTTTACACCCTTCTCCACTGTTATCGCCGCATGGCCATCACTCGTCAAAACCGATTCACTATAAGCGCCATCGCCACCAGCTCCGCCACCACTGCCTCCGCTACCAGACCCGCCACTACCGCCACCACTGCCTCCGCCGATAATACCGCTAGTATCAATATCGCCACAAGGCGTTGGCACCGCGTACGCTGGTTCCGAAAGGTGTCGCGAACCAATCGTAAGCGCGCTTACAGCCATTATACTGGCCAACGCTATGCAAAAAACTCCTGTTTTTTTCATATTTTTCCTCTTTCACATTTTATTTTTGTTTACCAAAGTCATCACTCCTTGGATTTCACAAACACATTCTAATCCTCTTTCAAACAAGATACCAATCTTGCCGCCTGGCTCCGCTCACGCCATCGCCTCGGCTCTCGTCAATCTAGTCTATCCTAAGACTCTTTCCAAATTCACGTACTTCTCCTGGATTATTTCGCTGCTCGTCGTCTCGAGATCGCTTGCATGATCTTAAGAACAATCATCATGACCAATATCACCAATATAATCATAATGATGATAAACAAGAACAACGGAATAACCAAAACCATTCGCGTCCAATTTCCGAGATTTTCATCCGCTCGGCTATTGTAACTCGCGTCAATAACTTGTGTTACATTAAATAGTCCCAGTGCTGGCGTACCATCCCATTCCATATTGATAAGCCTCGTAGTGTCTGGCAAAATTTCGAAAGCTCGCGTCTGTGAAAAGACCTGCCTTCCGCCAAAAACCGATCGTACAACCAAAGTCTGCCGCGCAGCAAAGTCGGTATTCCCGAGATTTTTTACTGTCGCCGACGCAGAAAGGTTCCTATCGAATATAAGTGGACTAATTGTATGGGTAACTACTTCTCCCTGCTCATTTATATCACCATTTATTGTCGCATAGAGCAACATGCCTACACGTCCAATACTCTGAACCGTAGAACTTGTTCCGGCCTGAACGTCAGCCGCAGCAAATATCGCCGCATACTGTCCTCCGCCAGGCGCGTCTCTTGGCACACTAATGGTGAAGTTGACTTCAACCGCTTCATTCACAGCTAGCGTATAAGATTCCCTTTCAAAAGAAATCCACCTGGCAATCTGTGCCCTTGGCGCTGATTCCGCCCCCTCGAATGTTGGCGTATAGTTTTCGCCCGAAACCTGATATGGCGATGCGTAAACATTAAAGGTATGCTCATTCGCACCCCTGTTGGTGATCGTAAACCTACCCCTGTAAACTTCGCCCGGATCAAGATTCAACTTGAGCGAGGCTGGCGAAAGCTCAATACCACGGGTATTACCCCCATTTTCACCTTCGTTAGCATAGACGTCCTGGACTTGCCAATCGCCGATAGGTAGAACTACATTTCCGCCAAACAACGAGGCTACCAGTATTCCTGATACTACCACCCCTGATACAATTTTTTTGATACTCATTCTCCTCCTTAATACATATTCAGTATAAAGCATCACCGACCCTTTGTCAAGACTTTTCATCCTAGAACCTGTCTTAACACTCTTAACGCTTTTGTTTTTATATGACAAAGTCGCCTACTGATAACAAACCTTCTCGCAGTTTTTTTGTTTTTACTCTTCGTTTCCTTTCTGTTTTTACACTTTTGCATTTTAATCCTATCATAAAAAAATCCCAATGTCAAGCCCTAGTCCATTTTGGTTAAACCCTGTCGATTTGGATGAATCGCAAGGAAAGATTGAGTACCGCAAAGGAAGCGTATTTAGTATACGCTGACTGCGGAACGGAAATCTTGACACAATAGTTCGCCAAATAGACAAGTTTTACTTTGCTATCTCGTAAAACGACTCCATATTATGATTATAATACGTTATCGAATTCCTAGTCTCTACGATAAAGTAACTCGGAAATACTTCCACACCTGACGGCGTATTGGAAAAGTTGTTCATCATGACATTTGGTATACTCACGAACTTACTCGTCACCAAACTATACACATACCACTTTCCGTCCGATCTTGCTAACACAAATAGATCATCATTATTCGGGCTAATGGCAATATGGTCAAACTGATCATGCCTCTGATCTGCACGAACATCATAAAATTCCTCCCCAGCCAAAGTTCGCCCAACTATCATCAGCCGCCTCTTGCCCTTCAGGTACTCCATCACATTCATGCTAGGAGTCGCAATCGACAACCAATCGCATTTGACCGACCCGCCGTTCCTGCCAATCCCTATACCATTCCTACCGCACGTCTGCACATCAAATGAGCTATCAAACGCCGTAAGAACTGATCCCACAACTGGCGCTAT
Source organism: Candidatus Saccharimonadota bacterium (assembly GCA_009777365.1). Classification (GTDB taxonomy): domain Bacteria; phylum Patescibacteriota; class Saccharimonadia; order Saccharimonadales; family Saccharimonadaceae; genus WRLZ01. The sequence goes on from WRLZ01000027.1 coordinate 5,475, forward strand.
CAAAGTCCTTTCCCCACTCCCTGTGTCTATAAAGGCATGTGGATGCTGGCTCCTCGTCCTTTCATCGGTATTTGGAATCCTGATAATATTTTTAATCTGATCATAAACCTCAAAACTCTCCGAACTCGAGTATGCAACCTTATCGCCAGCCAAATACATCAGTTCTTCGCTACCGTCGACACTCTTCGCAATAATATTCCTGTCTTTTGGAATCAAAAGCTGATTTTGCGTCTTGAAAACTTCCACCCCGGTTCGTGAGTTAAACACCCTGTTCACGCTCCCGTCGTTTGAATTTTCATTCACAATCACATAAATATCCGGCACAAAATCCGGCGCGCTACTCACATAAACCGAACAAGCGGACTCGCAAGTATACAAGTCGCCATTTCTTCTTAAGCTAGCAACTACTATTCTGTTCGACGAATCCATATACGTATAAACCCCTCTTTGCCTATATGTCAACCCCAGCTTTCGGTCATCACCAATCGGTTTCATATCCACATCATACATCTTGTCGGCAATAAACCACACACCGTACTGCGTATCTACTCTAACGCTGGCACCCACATCAAGATCAAGCACCACATCGCCTTTTCTGTCTATTATTTGATGCGTGGCTTCGGTGTTCACCTGAGCGAAATTTCCATAAAATTCCCCTGCTGAAGTATACTGCGGCTCAATAATCATCCTGCCGCTCACATCCATATATCCCCAGCGGCCATTCTGCCGAATAGCCAATGGCTTCTCGGAATCCAGTAGCGCCCAGACCGCCCTGTCCACACTCCTACCAAGCACCATATCCCTTATCAAATTCGCCCCAAAAAGCCCAACTCCGGCAAGAACCAAGAGCATACCCGCAAACGCCATGACTTTCCTCTTCTTTGTCGCCACCATATTTGATAAAGAAAACTTTCCTCGCCTCGTCTTTCTATTGGTAAACGATGCCAGGCTTCGCTTCTTGGCCTTCTTCTGTCTTTTTTCTTCCCCCAGATTCGCCCTCTCCTGCATCTCCTCCATATGATCCGTCGCGCGCGATCGAACCTGAGCCTGTTGCTCCGCAAGCTGCTTCGCCAATCGCTCTTGCAACGTCGGCTCGTTTTGAGGAATATCATTAGGAATATTATGCTTTATGCTCTGTTTTATTATCGGTAGCGGAGCTATCTCATCCATCTCCGGCTCAAACCTAGGCTGCGGCCTTGGCTGACGCCTCTGCAAAGGCAACGCCCTCGGAGAAGTATTATTCTCAGGCTGAACCCGCGCCATAGATGCCTGGCGAGCTCGATATGCCTGAATCTGAGCATTTTCCACATTCTCCATAGACCGAGATTGCATAAGCCCAGCCCCCTGCGCCCTCTGCTGATCAAGAATATGCATCTGGCGAACACGATTCAGATACATGACCTGCTGCTCTCTCGTCAATCGGTCAAATTCCGCCCTCGTGATCTTCCTAAATCCTGTTCCCCCTTGCATCTACAAACCTCCCAAATAATCTACCCCCATTGTATCATACCCAAAAGAGCCTTGCAACCCTTTCCGCAAAACAATCTCCCAAAATCTATTGGTGATTCTTCGCTTCGCGCTTCCTATCAACTGGACTAAGATGTCGCTTCCTAAGCCTCAAGTTCTCTGGTGTCACCTCCAAAAGCTCATCATCATTAATAAAATCCAAACATTGCTCCAAAGAAAACTGCGTATGCGGCGTCAACTGAACCGTCCCATCACTCGACTTACTTCGCATATTCGTCAATTGCTTTTCTTTGCAAACATTTATATCCATATCCTCTTTCCGATTATTCAACCCGACAATCATCCCCTGATAAACTTCCGTACCCGGCCCGACAAACAAAATTCCACGAGCCTCGCTAGCCGCCAAGGCATAAGCCGTCGCCATTCCTGCTTCATGCGCCACCAAAACCCCATTCCTCTCTTGCTTGAAATACCCGCCCGCCACTGGCTGATACCCCATCGGTAGCGAGTTCATAATTACCGTCCCTTTAGTCGCTGTCAGCAGTTGATTCCTAAGCCCAATCATCGCCGCTGTCGTAATCTTATACACCAACCTAGTCGCCCCAGTCGACGTGATCTCCTGGCTAATCATCTCCGCTTTCCGTTGCCCGAGCTCCTGACTTACCGCCCCAACAAACTCACCCGCCACCTCAATCGTCAAATCCTCCACCGGCTCGTAAATAACGCCATCTTCTATCGGCGTAGCCGATGCCGCTAGGCCCTTTAGTAGCGAAGGAGGATTCACTCCGACTGAGCGATCTGTAGCGGTCAAATAGACTACCTGCGGCCGCCCAACCTCCCCCTCAAACCCCTCCCGCCTCATCGTCTCAATCAGAACGCTCAGATGCAGTTCCCCACGCCCGCTCACCTTGAACCCCAAATCCTGCTCTTCAAGTTTCATGGCAATATTCGTCTCGAGCTCTTTTTTCAATCTGTCACCAATCTGCCTCGAAGTCGTAAACTCCCCCTCTCGCCCCTTCATCGGACTCGTATTCGGCCCCATATAAATCGAAAGCGTCGGCGCCTCAATCTCAATCTGTGGCAAGGCATCAGGATGCCCCACACTAGCAATCGTATCCCCAATATTCGCGCTTGCAAGCCCCGTAATCGCCACTATATCCCCCGCCACTCCCTCGCTAGTCTCCTCACGAGTCAACCCCCGAAACGCCAAAACTTTATCAATCTTCCCCTTAGCCGTTCCATCTCGCCCAATCACCACCACCTCTTCATTATGCTTCGCCTTCCCTCGCACAATCTTCCCGACCACATATTTCCCCATAAAACTATCATAATCCAAACTCGTCGCCAACATCTGCAACCCCTTCTCAGCCTCTGGATTCACCCTTGGCTCAGGTATTTCACTAATAATCGCCTCGAAAATCGGGTCAAAATTCGCCGCTTCGCTTATATCACCAGGTCGATCACCCCAAGCCTTCCCCTCCCTGGCAATCGCATAATACACAGGATATTGAAGTTGCGCCTCATCCGTCGCCAACTCCAAGAAGAGGTCGCTAATTTCATCAAGTACCTCATCAATCCTCTGTGCTGGTTTATCAATCTTATTAATAATCACAATCGGCTTCAAGTTGAGATCAAGCGCCTTAGAGAGCACAAATTTCGTCTGCGGCATCGGCCCCTCCTGCGCGTCCACCACCAATATCACCCCATCCGCCATATTCAGCGTCCGCTCCACCTCCCCCGAGAAATCCGCATGCCCAGGTGTATCAATAATATTTATCTTATACCCATCATAAAACACAGCGGTAGTCTTCGCCGTAATCGTAATCCCGCGCTCGCTCTCCTGCTCCCCACTATCCATCAACAAACTCCGCCCCATCTCCGCTTGGTTCTCCCGAAAAGTCTTCGACTGCTTAAGCAACCCGTCCACCAGCGTCGTTTTCCCATGATCAACATGGGCAATTATTGCAATATTCCTAAGCTTAGATTTTTCCATTCTTATATCCTATCTTGTTTTCGCTTCCCACGCAAGTCGCCCG
>WRLZ01000028.1 GCA_009777365.1 Candidatus Saccharimonadota bacterium
CGAGCCTCTTCAATTCCGCGCGGACGTTTTTAGGCATGTTGAGAATTGCCAGGTAGAGCTTTTTCTCGGGCAGGAAGTGCATGGCGTTAATCAGAGTTTTGATGTTTTTGTATGGAACGGATGAGCCGACGTAGAGGAGATTGTCGACCTTTTTGATGGGCGACAGGGGCTTTTTGCCCACGAAGTCGCTCGGGGGAGCGTTATAGACGACATAGATCGGCTTGTCGGTGAGGCGGAGGCGGCGGATTTCCTGCTCGCTGGTTTTGCTGACAGTTACTAGTGCGTCGGCTTTGTTAAGAATGAGGCGTTGCCAAAGCGGGAGGGAGTAGAAAAGGCGCCAGCCGATTCGCACGAACCAGGGGTGGTTCTTGGGCGGGGCCGGGAATTTATAATAGATCGTATCGTGGAGGCTGAGGATTAGTTTGTACTTGGGGCTCGGGCGTAGAGTTTGCATGGGGGTATAGACGACGACTTTGGTATAGTCGTCAGGTATGAATCTCTCAAGGCGCTTGTGGCTTCTGAGCTCCTTTAGGCCGTCCTCCGGGTCGTTCATTAGACAAAAACGGACTTGGTTGTCCTCGAAGGGCCGGAGCTTGCTTCCCTCCTCTATTATTTCGTAGTCGGAGAGGTCTAGCATCTCGGCGTGGCGCTTGTAGCTTTTCCTGGTTGATAAAAACACCACCTTTGGGTTCATCTTCAAATATGCCTTCGCCAGTTCGAAAGAAAATCTACTGATGCCATCGTGATAATCTGTTCGCACAAAGCGCAGATCATAAAACACCTCTTGCATGGTTTAAGCATAACATTTTCCAGGGGGTAATGCAAGTGTTGGTGTAAAAATAATTTTCAGGAGAAAGCCCCTCGTAGAGAGGGGCTTAATTTTTCGGCCTGGATAGGCCAGTTGGCTAAGAGGCTCACTAATCTTGCAAGAGATGGAAGCAACACGCTTTCATCCTGGGGAGATAGCTAAAGACGAATTGTTCAACTTGGGATTCGGTGATAACGCCATTACGACTGGCATTGCGGATATGGGTGTTGAATTTGGAGGCTATTTCTTCCAATTCTTCGGGCGCACTGTTGATGCTGCCATTATCCCGAAATTCGGATACGATATTGAAAAACCGTACAGCATATTCTAAAGCCTCGACTTCGTCGCCCTTCGGGAAATCGCCGAGTTTAGATAGGTCTGCTTCAAATTGTGCAAGACGCTCTTTATCTTTCAACCACTGTTCTTTACGTTCTTTTTCAGCCTTTCTTTTCTCGAAATACTTGAACATAGTTGTTCCTCCTATTGGATTGGATTTTAGTGGTGATGCCAACTTTTAATGTGCAAACAGCTATGGGTTGCAAATGGTTTTTGGTAAACAAAAACCACCTTGCGCGCAAGGTGTTGATATAATATATCTACATCCTGTAATACGCTCTACCTATACTGCTAAACTTGTAGGGCTAATTGCTTAACTCTACATTTCTATTGTAGCATACTTTGAGTAAAAAGTCAACCCTTTCCTTACGGAAAGTGTTCTTAATCTCTCCTTGCTCAGATGAAAATGTAAAACATTTTCATCATTCACTTCGTCGGATTATCAAGGGTTTTGACATATTTTAGGCTATTTTTGAGGGAAAAAGTCGGAGATAACAGTAGTAGTGGGGTTTTAGCTTTTTCGACTGAAGATTGCCTTGAGCGAGACGGTTTTGTCGTATTCGAGGGCGCCGAAGCGGAAGATGAGGACGGCGAGGCGCATGAGGATGACGATAGAGGCGGCCATGAGGATGATGGAGAGAATAAACTCCCAGGTGGTGATGGTGCCGAAGGCAATGCGGAGTGGCAAGGCTATGGGCGCGGAGAATGGGAAAAGCGTGAGGGCGGTGGCGATCCAGTTTGTTCCGGCTGGGGCGAAGAAAGAGCTGAGGAAGAAAAACGGCAGGAACATGAGGATGACGACGACGCTGAACCATGAGCTGGCGGCTTTGGCGGTTGGGGCCATGAGGCCGAGAACCATGAGGAGTTCGATGAGGACGATGACACCAAAGACGAGAATCACGACCAGGCCGGCAATAGTGAGGGGGAGCCAGTTGATGCTGGCAAGGATTTCACCGAGAGGCAGGCCGAAGATGACGGTATCTTGCATGACGAGGACGGCGATTACTACTGGAGTGAGCATGATGATGACTTGGAGGAAGCTGATGGTGACGAGGGAGATGATTTTACCCCAGATGAAGGTGTTTGGTCTGATGGAGGTTAGAATCATTTCCGTTACCCTGTTCTCTTTTTCTTCGGTCATGCTGTTTAGGTTTTGGCTGCCGAACATGACGATGATGTTATAGAGGATTGCTACGACCATGATGGATAGAATTATTGTCGAGAGGTGGCTGTGCTCTTCGCCGTCGACGAAGTTGGTCGTGGTGGTGTTTAGGGTATTGGTCAGGACGGCGAGGTGGTTGGGGTCTTGGTCTATGCTGACGACGCCAAAAAGCAGAGCGCTGACGTTGCCGGCAAAATTATCCATGAGGTTGGCGTTGTGGGTGAAAATTTCGACTTTCTCTTTGACGAGATCGGATGGGATGAAATAGAAAACGTCTAGATCACCAGTTCGGACACGATCAATGGTTGCTTCACGATCTCGGGCGATTTCCCAAGTTATGGTTTGGCCATTAGAAGTAGGAATCTGTAACTCGGTCAGGTCGCTCGGGATAGCTAGGATCATTGATTCATCCATGATGGCGACACGAGTTTCGTCGTCTTCAATGTCTATGTCTTGGATTGGTGATGTGCTGGAGCCGATACTGACGAGGATGATACCGCCGGATAGGAGAATCGGCAGGACGAGTGATGTTATCCAGAATATGCGCTTTTTGATGGTGCGCATTATTTCAAATTTAACTACTGTTTTTAGATTAGCCATTGCTTCCACCTCCATAGACTTTTACGAAAATGTCATCTAGGCTACGCAAGCCAAATTGCTTTTTGACTTCGGAAATCTCGCCATAAGCTTCGGCTTTGCCGTTCTTCAAAAGCAGGATTCGGTCGCAGGTTTTCTCGACTTCTTCCATGTCGTGGGAGATCATCAAAATCGTCGCGCCGCGTTTGTGCTCGGCTTCGATCAGATCGTTCAGGAGTCGGCGGTTGACTGGGTCGAAGCCTTTGGTTGGTTCGTCGAGAATTAGAATATCCGGCTCGCCCATGATGGTGACGCCGAGTTGGATCTTCTGTTGCTGGCCACCGCTTAGGGTTTCGATTCGAGATTTGGCCATGCTGTCGAGATCAACTCGCTTTAGGTAATTATTGATCCATTTGGCGGCATTTTTCACGCCCTTTAGATCTGCGAAGTATTTCATGACGTCGAAAACTGATTCCTTTTTATACAGGCCGCGCTCTTCGGGTAGGTAGCCGAGGCGGACACTAGCGGGCTCGAACTTTTGGCCATTGACCAAGAGTTCGCCGCTGGTGGGCTCGAATACGCCAAGGAGGGCCCGCAGGGTCGTTGTCTTACCGCTTCCGTTGCTTCCTAGGAAGCCAAAGACCTCGCCACGCTTCACTTCAAAACTGAGGCCGTCTACTACTTTCTTGCTGCCGAATTTCATGACGAAATCCTTGACAGAGATTACCACATCATTTTTGCTCATGGTAGTTTCCTCCTATATAATGTTATGATTGTATCATATGTTGTTATTTAGGCGGAAACTTTGTGTTTTCGCCTTAGGCGCTCATCGAGACCGATAAGCATTTAAGGCAAAAACACTACTGTAAGCTACTATGTAAAGATACAGTCAAGTTTTATTGCTTTCTATAGGATAGAAAGCACCATATATGGTGAAAACTCGATAAAATTGTCAATTCAATAGAGAAACAGTCCCTATTGTAATGTATTATCCCGGCTTCGCCGGCATAATGAGTCGTAAGATTGTAAGAAAGCAAGCTTTCACAATCTTACATTCTTATTATAGCACACTTTGGGTGAAAAGTCAACCCTTTTCTTGCGAAAAGTGTTCTTAATCTCTCCTTGCTCAGATGAAAATGTAAAACATTTTCATCATTCGTTTTGTTGGGTTATCAAGGGTTTTGGCACTTTTTGGAGGGTTTTAGGGGTAAAAAGTCCAAAAATAACAGTGGTGATAAAATTTTATGACCTTTGTAACTACTCTGCCTGGACGGGGCTAGAGCGGGGTGTTTTGTCTATATGGGTAAAAGAGCAGTCGTGATGGCTTCAAGGGGCTTGTTGGGGTTCCACATGAGGTAGGCGCTGATGCGGGCGGAGAGGTCGCCGAGCCAGGGGGAGATGATGGATTGCTTGGCTAGGCCTATGGGCATTGTAACGACTTTGCCGCTACTCCCGATGAGGAATTGGGGCTCTTGGTTGACTTGTTGGTGGATGGTGATGATGCTGACGGGATAAGTTAGGGTGAATTTATGGAGATCTTCAATGAGGGTCAAGATGGGCATGGAGAAGGTGATGACTTTGGGGTAGTAAACCCCCCGGAAGAGTTTTTGGAGGCCGGAGAGAGGGGTGAAGATGGTCATGTGCGGGTTGTGGAGCCAGGTGCTGGCGCTAGGGAGGGCTAGTTCGGCGGCGTCGCGAGTTAGCAGAATGGGCTTTTCGATCTGGTGCTCGAGGAGTTTCTCGAGGAAAATGGCGGTTTCGCTGTTTTTGGAGAGGTCGCCGACGATCAGGAGGAGGTCGGACCAGTCGGAGAGCGCGGTGGCTTCCATGAGGGCCTTGCTCGAGAAGCTGCCGATTTCGGTGGAGGGTGCAAAAATTATATCCGAGGGCCTTGCTGTACCCACTTTTAGAGAATCGCCACGCTGGCCTCCCAGAGCTCCTTCTAGGGCGTTGGGCATGAGAACGCGGACATTGCCGACTCCGGCAGACTTGGCGCCTTCTACGGCTCTGCTGACCCCGTAGAAGCCGAGTTTGTTGCCGCCAATGATGCCGAGGTTGCCCGCCTGCCCTCTTTGTTCGGGTTTGCTCCATAATACATCGGGGAACAATGGGTCTTTGCCCTGTTTGCTCCAATATTTTAGATTCATGGGTATATTATATCATAGGGGTTCGGGGAGTTTTGGGAAATACAAAAAGGCTCCGATGGTGATGGAGCCTTTTATTTGAGGCTAGATTCGCAAGCCGAAAAGTTTGGTTTTCGGCTTGCTACTAGAGAGCCTACGGCATCGGCTTGTGCCGATATATGAAATCGTAAGTGTCAAAGTTAGGCCGCGAGGCGGCGGGTTAAGCGCTCAAGTGTAACTGGGGAGCCGTCAATTTCGCCCATATTTATTGGGGCGCGTTTATAGGAAAAGCCGTTGGCGCGGGTAGATACGGTGGAGTTGTGCTTTCGTGAATAGTTTGCGCCTAGAATTTCCTTCCTCAACGTGGGTGGCATAAGGCCGATGAGGAATGGGGCATCTTCTTGGTAAGCCTGGGGCTCTCCAAGATAAACAACTTCTTCTTCGATACAGCATATTCTTTCGCTCAGGTAATTGTGGAATCTTACGATATTATGGTATGCCTCGGGCTGAACAAGGATAAATTGGCAGATGTTCGCGCCGATTTTGGCATAGTGGTTGGATATTGCCTTGGCGGGTCCTTGGTAGCGAGAATGAAATTCTTTCTCAGTGATACCGAGGTCCAGGGCGTGCATCTTGGCGAGTTCTTTCAGTTGACCATTGACGTAATCCATAATAATCTCTCCTTCTTTTAATCGCTGCAGAACGTAATCCGAAAAGCGTGGTTTTCGGATTACTCCTAAAGAGCCTACGCTTACGCTTCGGCGCTTCGCGTAGGGATCCTGCGACGATTCGATATTTTTTAAAGGCTGCAGAACGCTCAGTAAAAGTGTGATTTTGCTTCGCTCCTAAAGAGCCTCCGCTTTGCTTCGGCAAAGCGCTTGCAGCGCTTTATAATTTTAGCTGCTGTTTGCAGCGCGAAAGACAAGACGGGGTCTTGGCCTTGGCGCTGCAAACAGAGAGATTATACTGGGGATAATGACATTTGACGATTATTAAGGTTCGGAAGTTGTTTTTGTTAGTAACAAAAACAACCCTTGCAAGGGTTTGATTAACACCTTACGTGTGTATATTGTAACATAAAGTTGGTTAAAATGCAAGTCCTGGGGGAAATTTGGAAAAAAATTGAAGGTGTGTTAAGATGGGGGTATAAGGAGGAAGATGGAAGAGAAACATGTAGAAGTTACTGTTTTTTCAATGCCCTTTTGTCAAACATGTCATTCCTTGATGGATTGGATGACTAAGAGCGATATTGCTTTTGTGGAGAAGAATGTCGGGGAGCCGGAAGTTAGAGCGGAAGCTGAAAAGCAGATTGGGCGAGAGATTGATGGTGCGCCGATTACGCTTGTGGGTCGCGAAGTGATTGATGGGTTTGATCGCAAAGCTATCTTGAAAGCTCTGGGGAGATAGGGTCCAGAGGACACATGATGGCACAAAAAAGTCTGGATTTGCAAGAAAAGACCGTGAAGATGCTCGATTGGACGAAATCGGGAGATATTTACTATTACGAAAGCCAGGATTTTGATACAAAGAAGCCTACTCTTTTGATGGTGCATGGGTTTCGAGGAGATCATCATGGGCTCCAGTTTGTCGCAGAGGAGTTTGCGGAGTTGGACCAGGGTGAGCACAATATTATGTTGATAGATTTGCCGGCATATGGGAAGAGCGCGGAGTTTATTAACGCGAGAAACCATGTGGCGGCGCATTATGCGGATTTTTTGAATGCGTTTTTGCAAAAGATTGAACTGGAGAGTCCGATTATGCTTGCTCACTCGTTTGGTACAACGGTGTTGTCGAGGTTTTTGGCAAATCATTCAGGTAGAGTCGCCAAGAAGGTGATTCTTCTTGCCCCTATCGCCAAGCGGCCGCAACTGATTTTTGGAACTGGGGTGAATAATGCTATGGTGGATTTCGTGCTGAAGTTGCCTAATAAGCTAACGCACTCGATTGCTAGCTCGAAGTTTGTGTCGGATAGGGTTAGTGCTTCGTATTCCAAAACCAAGGATCGACGGATATATAAGAATGTGACGAAAGCGGAGCATCGTAAGTACTTTGGGGTGTTTTCGTCAATGGAGGCGATGATGTCGGGGTTGAAGTCGAGTCAGACGGATAGTATTTCGGATGTGATCGCGGATTTGGCGAGGGCGGATAAAGATTATTTAATGATACTGGGGACGCGAGATAAGCTGGTGACGATTGATGATGCGAGGTGGCTGAAGGATCAGCTTCGGGCGCAGATGACTGAGATTACCGATTTGGGGCACTTGATACATTACGAGGCGCCGGATGAGATTGCGAGGCGTGTGCATGAATTTTTGGGTGAGGAGAAAAAGGAGAGATAATGAAAATCGCCATAACTTCCGATATGTTTTACCCGACGCTGAACGGCGTTTCGGTTTTTTCGAGGAATTTGGCTGTGGGGCTGGCGAAGCGGGGGCATAATGTGATCGTGATTGCGCCGAGCCAGACTGGGGTGGCTTATGAGGAGATTGATAATGGTGATGTTGTAAAACCTGTAACTAGCAAAACGGGAACGCCGAAGGGGCATTATCGGATATACAGGCTGAAGGCTAAGCCTTTCCCGTTCTATCGGAATCAGACGGACGAGTATGTTGCCAAGGAGCTTACTAAGGAGAGTGGCGACCCGGTAAAATGGCGGGAGGTTCTAAAGTCGGTGAAAGATTATTTGCCGAAAGTTTATGAAAAAGGGTTCATGGTCTCGGTGGCTCCGGCGAAGGAGATGGTGGAGATTCTCGATAAGTTTGGGCCTGATGTTCTTCATAACCAGCAGGAAATGATGATTGGGAATTATGTTTCGACTTATGGGCATAAGAACAATATTCCGGTGATGACGACGAATCATATTATGCCGGATAATGTTATAAACAATATAAAAATGCCGAAGTTGGTGGGCAAGACGATGATCAGCGCGGGAAATGCGATGACGCGTTCGTTCCTGGAGAGGTTTGATTTCGTGACGATGCCGACGCAGTTGGCGATTGATGGGCTGTTTGATTGGCACCATCCGGCGAAGATGCCGATGCAGGCGATCTCCAATGGGATTGACCTTAAGCTTTTCCATGCCGCGGCGCCTGATCGTGCCCTGCTCCAGAAGTATGGGTTTAGTACGACTGATAAGATTATTACGTTTGTGGGTAGGTTTGATAAGGAAAAGCATATTCCGATTTTGATGGAGGCGTTTTCCAAGCTTAGGAAAAATATCGACAGTAAGTTGCTGCTTATTGGCGATGGGGATGAGTTGTATAACCTTCAGGAGCTGGCGAAGGAGCTGGGGATTGATAAAAAGACGGTTTTTATTGGGCGAGTTAGCCGAAAAGAGTTGGCTGCCCTGCACCGATTGTCGACAGTTTTTGTGATGCCGTCGCCAGCGGAATTGCAGTCTAT
>WRLZ01000029.1 GCA_009777365.1 Candidatus Saccharimonadota bacterium
CGAATGGGGCGGCGAGTGGGGGAAAGACGAAAGCGAAGAGTCCGGTGAGGAATGTCCCTAGCATAACGAAAGGGATGGTGGGGCCGATGATGAGGTTGGCGGGTAGGGCGGCGATAGAAAAGCGGCCTGTGGAATAGAGGATTATGGGTAGTGTGAAAATGAAAGCCGAGAGTGCGACGAGGAGTGATGAGGCTAGGAAGTTTGGACGCGCGTGGCCGTAGAAGTAGCGGACGAGAAGCGGGCAGAAGATTATGATGCCGGTGTAGGCAGCGAAGGATAGAAGCCAGCCGAGATGTGAAATGTAATTCGGGTTCAGAAGGAGTGTGAGCGCGGCGGTGAATATGAGGATGTTGATGGGGTGGGAACGTTTGCCGAAATACCAAAAGACTAATCCGAAAATTGAGACTATAGCGGCGCGGGTGATTGATGCGCCGAAGCCGGTGATGGCGGCAAAGAAGATGATGAGAAGGAGCCCGAAAATGACGACTGAAATGCGAGAGAATCGGACGAATATTTTGCGGACTACTCCGACCAGAATGCCTAGGGCGAACCCGCTGGCGACGATCATGTGTGTCAGGCCGATCACTAGGAGCGTGTCCATTAGGTCTCCCGGGAGGGCGGACTTTTGTCCAAGTAGATAACCGAAAGCGAGCCCGACTTCGGGGGATTTGATGTGGTGCCTAGTTTTTTCGGTAAAGCTGTCGCGGAATTGTCTGGCGATGTCGCCGGGGATTGGGGTTATAATGTCTGTAACTTGAGCTCGGTAGATGCTGGCAGAAAAGGCGCCGAATCCCTCGGAGAGTTTTCCTTGGATGGTTATGGTGTCGCCACGCTTGATGGAAAATTCGTTTCGTAAAATGGCGCCGCCGGACCCGTCGCTTTGCATGCCGGACAGGGTTGCGTAGACGTCAGCTTCGATTTGATCTCCGCCATCTATTTCGATTTTATTCAACCGCACGCTCATTGTGCCATTTCTTTCGTCGAGATCTTCGTAGATCATGCCAGTAAGTTCGACAGTTTTGTCGATATGGGAGAGGATTTGGTTTTGACTGACGAGTGTGATATTGACACGGAAGATGCCGATTAGGAGACCAGAGATTATGATGGTGGCGAAAAACAAAACTCGGGAAAATCCGAGTGAGATTAGGAGTAGAGCGATTGCTGGGATTAGCCAGAGGGGGCTGGAGAAGAAAGTTAGTCCTTCCCGAAATGGGAATGAGAGGATGACGCCGGTGACGATTGAGGCTGAGAAAGCCGTGAATAAGTATGAGGGGTGGATTTTGTTTAGTATGACCATCTTACTATTTTATCACTGCGGTAAGCGATAGTCTATAATTTACTCGAAAATTACAACATAAGCGTGATGGGAAGTCTTTAAGGTTTGGCTTGGCCTCCCCACGAAAACCCATTGCGCTATTAGCATTGCCATCAAGGACAGCGAGAGTATTGACTCCGGCAGTGGTAGCGGCCGACTGACTGCCACGGATGAACCAACGACGGGGGTCGGGGATGCTGTTGAACGAAGTAGCCTGTGCCCCCGACCACCTAGAGGATTCGATAGAGGGGTTGGATGAGAACGAGACTAGGGATTGGTTTAGGTTTTTAGGGCATACGTGGTAAAATTGATTTATGAATAACCAAGCGTTTATTGATGGACAGAATTTGCATCTTAGCACTACTGGCGCCAGGAAATCTTGGAAAGTGGATTTGGAGCGTTTTCGTGTTTATTTGCGAGAGAAATATAAGGTGGGGAAAGCTTACTATTTTATCGGCTATTACATGGAATCTCAGTATGACTTATACAAACATATCCAGGAAGCTGGTTTTATACTTATGTTCAGGGAACACCATGAAGATATGGCAAGCATAAAGAAGGGTAATGTTGATACCGATATAGTTTTTAGTGTGATGAAAAGTTTAGTTGAAAGAGAAAAGTTCAATAGAATTGTTTTAGTTTCCGGTGATGGTGACTACTTTAGGCTGATCCAATATTTGGCAGAAAAAGACAAGCTTGAGAAAATTCTCGCGCCGAACCGCAAGTCCTTTTCATCTCTATACAAGCAATTTATAGACAACAAGTTTTTTGCTTTCTTGGATGATGGAAGTACCAAAAAGAAGATACAGCACAAGAAGCAAGGCAGCAAAAAAGCGGGTTCGCCTTAGGTATTTCTCCTTTCGGTCTGCCCGCATCGGAATGTATTTATATTATATCGCATTTGGAAGCAAAACGCAAGCAAAATGGCGTAAGATAGCCATTTTTTCGGATTTTGGCCTATTTTTGCGGTTCTCTCCCCACGAAAACGGATTGAGGCATTAGAAAAGCCATTGCTGTCATAGATGGATTCGACTCCAGCACCAGTGGTACCGAGAGAGTTGCCGCCACGAATGAACCATGAACCGGACTCAAAGGCAGAATTGCTAAACGCCCCCGACCACCCAGAGGATTCGAGTATTGGCTTGTTAGAGGAGTGGCGTAAAACAGCGACAGCTATTTTTCTAGAAGCCATTTGATAGCATTTGTCTGTGCGATGCCATCAAAATTGCGTTCTTCCGGGTCAAGCGTGATGAGATATTTCGGATTGTCGTCTATTCCGCGCAAAGAACCGAGTTCACGCTCAAGAGTATTCTCATCGCGAACTGACAACGCCACCTGATAATACGAAGTCAATCCTGCTGTATCTACTACGGCAAAGTCAATCTCTTTTTCGCCAGCGCGTCCAACTCGCACAGCATTTTCACGGCGCAGAAGTTCCAAATATATGATATTCTCCAGAATGCGCCCAGTATCAACATTAGCTCGTGCGCCAAGTACAGCATACCTAAGCCCAGTATCCACTGTATAGTATTTTTCAAGATTTCGCAGTAGTTTCTTGCCCTTTATGTCGAATCTCTCGGCCTCATAGAGCAAATAACTCTCAGTCAATGCTGTAAGATAACTTGTAACAGTCGGATGCGATACCGCCTGGTTGTCCGAAGTCATGGTATCAGATATGCTCTTAGGAGAAGTTATGTTCCCTATATTATCCAGCATGAACCGCATTAAATTGGTTGCCGTTTTTACGTTACTGACCCCCTGTCTTGTCATTACATCTTTTACCATAACGGTATTAAAGATACCAGAAAGGTAGTCGCTGACTTGCTCGCTCTTACCATCTCTAAGGAACTTTGCGACCTGGGGAAAAGAACCATATGTCATATAGTCTTGGAATAATCGCTCTTCACTCTTTCCGCTTCCCGACAACATTTCCGTATACTCTTTGAACGAAAACGGCAGCATTTTTATCTCAATATAACGACCGGATAGTAGAGTTGCAATCTCAGAAGATAAAAACCATGCGTTAGAGCCAGTAATATATAAGTCAACATTTTTCTTTGCGTGTAGACCATTTACCATACGCTCGAACTCTGGGACATTCTGCACTTCATCCAAAAATATGTAATTCATTCTGTCTGAAACGAGACGGGCTACAATCTCATTATAGATAATACGCCAATCATAGGTTTCAGCCTCAAGCCGTTCCGGTTCCTCGAAATTAATAAAGGTTATTTGCTTCTCCTCTACGCCCTCATCAAGTAACTCATCGCGAAACATCTCTAAAACAGTACTTTTACCTGAACGCCGTACGCCAACAAGCACCTTTATGACATACTCGTCTCTTAGTTGCCTTAGTCTTTGCATATACAATTCTCTTTTTAACACATAAATCCTTTCAGCATTTGTGTAAATTATATTACACTTTCCCGAAAAAACCAAAATTGTGAAAATCCAATAAGAACTTTCTCTCCCCACGAAAACAATAGTCTGAAGGCTGCATTCGCTTCGTCTGGAATGAATCCAGACTCCGCTACTAAAGAGCCTAGCGGCGCTACCGCCCCGATTGGTTGCCACGACGCAACCAAGGATCGCCAGACTCGAACGAATTGGCTGTAGCCCCCGACCACTCCGACGGGGTCCCCATGCGTAGCGCGGAGCGTAAGCTCCGCTCTTCAGTAGGCCAGTGCGGCTTCGCCACACTGGCCGAATGCCACATCATACTAATTGTGTCTCTGAGGATTCGATAGAGGGTATTGTAGGAGAAAATGGTATTATTGCACTGGATTGCTTCGTCGGCTTCGCCTCCTCGCAATGACAAACCAAAAGAAAAAGGGGAAATACTCCCCATTATACCCTATTGTATCACACTTTGTCAAATTTGTCAAGGGAAAATGGGGATTTTGGGTGGGTTTTTGGGTGAAATAGTGGGGATTGACAGTAGTAGAAATTATTTTGGTGGGTCGGGCGGGGCTCGAACCCACGACACCAGGCTTAAAAGGCCCGTGCTCTACCTACTGAGCTACCGACCCGTTGTTAGTAGCTAGATTAGTATTATACCCTGTAATTATAGCATATATGAGGATAATTTTCAAGTTTTGACTCGTATTGCCTTGTTATGGTACAATGGGGGAAAGGAGAGGTGATGAAGAACAGGAGTAATTTTGCCAGTAGTGCCGGGTTCTGTGAAGAATACTATAGGATTTTGTCTGATAATGATTTTCCGGAGTTTTTGAGGGAGTATATAGAATGTCCGTCGCTTCAGAGGTTGAAGGGTTCGGCGGTGAGTTGCGGGGCGAATTGGACGGATTTGCATGAGTTTAGGTTTTGGTACTCGACGCTGGATCATTCGATTGGGGTGGCGCTTGTATGTTGGAGGTTCACGGGAGATAAAAAGTGCGCTTTGGCGGGGTTGCTTCATGATATTGCGACGCCGGCTTTTAAGCATTGTATTGATTTTATGAACAAGGATCATGAGAATCAGGAGTCGACGGAGGATAGGACGAGCGAGATGATTATGGGTGATAAGAAGTTGATGGGGCTCCTCCTGCGAGATGGGATTAGGGTTGAAGAAGTCGCGGATTGTAAGATATACCCGATCGCGGACAACGATACACCAAAGCTTTCGGCGGATAGGCTGGAGTATTTGTTTGTGTGGGGGTGCATGAGGGAGCCGGTGTGGAATCTTGACGACGTGCGAGAGATGTATAACGATTTGGTGGTGGCGAAGAATGAGGATGGGATCGACGAGATTGTGTTTCGGAGCGAGAGATTGGCGGAGAAGTTTACGAAAGGGGCGTGCGATGTTTCGAGTACGTTTCTTTGGCCGAGGACGAGGATGCAGATGGAGTTTATGGCGGATGTTGTGAAGAAGGCGATTGAAATTGGGGTACTTGAGCTTGATGATTTGTGGAGGGTTTCGGAGCGGCAGGTGGTTGATAGGATCAGGAGGAGTAGGGTGTTTCGCAGGGCGTGGAGGCAATTTGAAAATATGACAGAATGCGAGACGAGTGATGAGAAAATTGCGGCTGGATACTGCAAGAAGATTCCGGCGAAGAAAAGGTATGTCAATCCTTTGGTGGTGACGAGTGGGGGAAATGTGCGGATAAATGAGATAAGTGATGTTGCTAATGAGAGTATCCAAGGAGTTTTGGGTCATAGGTTTGATGAGTGGATTGGGCTTGATGTGGAGATGGGGTGGATGGAACAGAGTATGGGGCGAGAGGTCTTAAGGTTTTATTTTAGTGGTGTGGAGTAAGGAAAATGATAGAGGATGCGAGAGGTTGAACAGCGGGTTCGTGAATTATTAGACTCGGATAAGTCGGGGCATGGATTCGAGCATGTCGAACGTGTGCGGAAAATGGCGATGACATTGGCGAAAAAGGAGAGGGCGAATTTGGAGGTGGTGGAGCTTGGGGCGCTTCTTCATGACGTGGATGATTATAAATTGTTCGGGATGGAGTGTGCGAAGAATTTGACGAATGCCAGGGAGATTATGAATGATGTTGGGATTGGTCGGGAGATGCAGGGGGAGGTGTTGGAGATTGTTGGGAGCATGGGGTATAGTAAATATTTGGAGGGCGTGCGGCCGAGGAGCCTGGAGGGGAAGATTGTTTCGGATGCGGATATGTTGGATGGGATAGGGGTGGTGGGTATAATACGGGCTTTTGAGTTTGATTTTAGTAAAGGCAATGGGTTTGTTTTTGACAAAAATATATTTCCCAATTCCAGTGTTGATGCGGGAGAGTATCGGAAGCAGGCGGCGGGAAAACGGAATAATTTCATTACTCATTTTTTCGAGAAGTTGTTGAAATTGGATGGGCTTATGATGACAGAATCGGGTAGGAAGGAGTCGGCTGGGCGGCAGAAAATCATGGTGGATTTCTTGAGGCAGTTTTTTGTTGAGAACGATGCGGGAGAGTGGGTGGAATATCTTGATAATTACCTTGAAAAAATGACGCGAGTAGTGTATTATTGGGATATGACTGGAGGTGGATCGTGAAAGATCGTAGGATTTGGGTGTGTTTGGGAGCTGTATTTGTTGTTTTGGTTGGGGTAATCGTTGGGGTTGGTTTGGCTAGCAGGGGTGGTGTTTTCCCAGGAAAAGACAAGCGGGAGGTGGTTCAGTCCGAGGAGCCTGAGGGTGAAACCAGGCAGATGATTTTGGGGCTGAAAAATGCTGTAGCCAACGATGAAGAGTCGATACGGGCGGAGGTCGAGAGGCTTGGTGATGAGTTTAGGTTTTTGGGAGGGTATAAGCGGATTGTGATGACGTACAGGAGCTTGCCGATGGTTGTGGTGGAGGTGGATGATTCGGGATTGAATTGGATTGAAGATAGCGGTTTGGTTACGAGCGTGGTGGAAGATCTTATGTTCGAGGTTGCGAGGGAGGATGATGTTGTTCGCGATGCTCAAATCAGCGAGGTTCCGTTTGACGCGCCAATGGCGAACCTTATGGACTATTATTCGCCGCTCGCTACGATAGGTGGTGATTTTTATGATGGGTTTAGCGATGGGAGTAATACTTATAATGGCGCGGGATACTTGGTGGCGGTTTTGGACACCGGCGTGAATAAGACGCACGTTCTTTTGAATGGGAAAGTGTCTTATGAGGCTTGTTTTAGTACGGCTCATGTTGACGCGACTTATGTCTATACGAGTCTGTGTCCGGGAGGGGTGAGTTCGGCGGTTGGGCCGGGAACCGGTGCGGAATGTCCGGCTGAGTTTCCGAGTTGCGAGCATGGTACTGCCGTGGCAGGAGCGGTGGCTATGAATGAAGGATCGTATGTGCTTACGGCTAGTGATGGCACGTTGGGGATCAATGTCAAGGGTGTTGCGGTGGGTGCGGATATTATGGCGGTGCAGGTTTTCAGCGGTAGGATCGAGATAGCCGGAGGCGCGGCGATGTCAGTTGTGTCGTTTACGTCGGCGCAGCTGGCGGCGTTGGATTATATCAATGTTACAAACTTTAGCAAGCCAGTCGCCGCCGTGAATATGAGTTTGGGGTCGGCGATAAATTATTCGGGAGATTATTGTACGAACGTTAATGCGTGGAACGAGTTGTTTCAGACGGCGGCTTTGGCGCTTCATGGTAATGGGATCGCCGTGGTGATTGCGAATGGTAATAGTGGTGCAAATTCGAGTTTCTTTGGCTTGGTCGGTAGTCCGGCATGTATCGAGGGGATGATAGCGACGGGCGCTACGAACAATGCGGGTACGGGCATGGCTCCATACTCGCAGAATGGAGTGGCGACAACTTTGTTGGCTCCTGGGGGTGTGGCGGCTTTTGGTTCGACGGCTGCGGCTCTCGCGCAACGCATGTGGTTGCCGATTCCGAACAATACGCTTTCGGGTATGCAGGGTACGAGCATGGCGGCGCCGATGGTTGCGGGAGCATACGCTGTGCTAAGACAGAAGTTTCCGCATGATAGTGTTTTGGATCTCACGAATAAATTGGTGGAGACGGGTATTCTTTTGACGGATACGAGGGCCGGGTACGGGGCGGTTCCAGCGAGGCCGCTTATTCAGGTGGACGAAGCCTTGCGGCAGGCGGATATTCATAGCTCTACCGGGAACGAGGCGACGCTCAACTTGAACTTTGAAGTGCCAAGTACGATAGCGCTTATATTGGATGATGAGGAATTTGATATGACAATCGACTCGGGACAGCAGGATAGTGTTATAACGAATATCAATGTGTTCACGTTCCTTGAAGGTTGGCAACTTACGTTGGAAATGGCTGGGGGTTCGGTGAACAATTCGCTTAGCGGTAGCAATGGAACGATTCCGATGGTTGATGTTTCGACGGGTCTGGGTGGAACGAGTCTCCTGGGGAGCGCTTGGGGATTTCGATATGGTTCGGGGAGCAGTACTGGGTATCCGCTGGGAATTGCCGATCGTTGGCGAGCGATACCGGTGAATGGTGCGCCGACGATGCTTGAAGATAATGGCACTCAGGAAAACGGGTGGTTCGTTAATCCTTTTGAGGTCG
>WRLZ01000030.1 GCA_009777365.1 Candidatus Saccharimonadota bacterium
TTATCGGTATCTATATCGGTAAATATATCGGTAATCTTGCGGACTGGCAACTCGCTGAGGGCTTGGTGGATTGCGCTGAGCATGAATTCAATGAACGCACCTGAGTCTGTTGCTCTCTCGGATTCGCTAATCGCATCATAGTAACCTTGCTGGTTCTCAAATACCACGGTTTCGACTGGTATCCATGCAAAGATCTCGTTCCACTCGGTTAGGATCAGTGTTTGCCATAGTCTGCCGATCCTGCCATTACCGTCCGCAAATGGGTGGATGAATTCGATCTCGAAGTGAACGATTGAGTTTTTGATGAGCGGGTGAATGCCGGAGTTTTTTGCCCAAGTTAGCAATTCATCTACTAGCTTCGGGACAAAGTCTTGATGTGCGCCAGCATGGATTAATTGTTCGCCATTCCAAACACCGACACCCTTGCTGCGATAATGCCCAGCGGAGTCAATGAGTTTATCGGTCATAAATTTGTGGGCTTTTAGAAAATCTTCGGCAGAGTATGGATTGTATTCTAGGAGGTGCTCATAAGCTTCGTAGGCGTTTTTGACTTCTTGTATTTCATTAGGTTTGCCGAGAACGCGCTTGTCGTTGACAATATCTTCGACCTCATCAATGGTAAGGGTGTTGCCTTCGATGGCGGTTGAGGATTGGATCGAGCGCAAACGGTTGACTTTACGAAGATGAAGATTGCGAGCATATTCGCCAGAACCTTGAAGCTCGCCGATTGTCTCGGCGATTTTTGCCACCAAGTCCAATGCTTTAGGCGTTACTGTAAAAGTTGGTGTTTCCATACTCTTATTATACCATACTTGGAGGCTTATCGGTAGATATATCGGGAAGTTTATCGGTATTTTAGATGTGATATAATAAGATTATGGCTAAGTCTAAGGTGGTAAGACAGAAATCTAAGAGGGTAGCGTCGAGAAAAGTGCAAAAGGCTGCTCCAAAATCGATTAAATTCACTCGGAGTAGGGATGTTGCTGTTGCTGGCGCAATCTCAGCAGTCGTCCTTAGCGGCGGAGCTATTATGTTCTCTTCTTTACAGGATCGAGCGAGGATCGAAAACTACACGCCGGTCTATACTATCTCTGTAGCAGAACATAAAACCGCAAAGACCAATCTGTCGAATTTAGGGATTCGTGCAGACGACTTCGCACCACCCGAAGCCTATAAAGATGCGAATATGCCTAGCTGGAACGATAGTGACAGAAATGGGTGTAATACGCGTGAAGACATGTTAATTCGTGATATGTTTGCCGTGAAGCTGAATAAGGATAATGAGTGTCGAATAACCAATGGTAAGCTGTACGATTACTATATTGGCGAAACCATACTTTGGGATAATAACATCTCTGGTGGCGGAATTGATGTAGACCATATCGTTTCTAAGTCGGATGCTTGGAGTTCGAATGGATACGGCTGGGAGCGGACAAGATGGGTAGAGTTCAACAATGACCCCGATGGACTCTTGTCTGTTTCTGCCTCAATAAACCGAGCGAAAGGCGATAAGAATGTCTCGCAATGGCTACCGCCGAACGAGGCGTTTCATTGTAGGTTTGTTGTGGTTCAGGTCAATGTGAAGTTTAAGTATGAGCTGACCGTGACGAGATCTGAAGGCATGGAGATGAATAGGGTCTTGGAAGACGAATGTGAGGTTCTAGAATAATTATTCGAAAAGCTAAAAGACAATACCGCCACACTTACGTTGATAGGTGGTATTATTTTGTGGCGACACAATTACAAATCGTTTACTTCAAATATCTCGGCAACATCAGGGCGATCGATTGTAGATATGCAGTTAGCGCCCAAACATCCTATCGCCTCAATAGCCTTAAAGACTAAGTCTTTCTGCATTTTATTCATATGGTTCTCTATAGTATCTTCTGCCATCGCTGGATCAGCTTGTTTTATAGCTATCATTTGAAGAAATTGCGACTCAAAAACCAGAAAAGTGGCAAGGTAGCCAAAGCTAGCGTCTCATTCTCTAGATTGCGGTAGACTGGTAAATAATAGTTAAGCTTAGAGGTCATGGTCATATCACTCCATCTTGGAACCAGACATTATTATCGCCGCTAGGACGTTGCCTGCGATATTCTCGCCCAGAGACAGAACACGTTCGATGATGAACTTAGCAACTTTTGGCTGGTTTTTCTTCTCTTTAGCTTCCTCGAGTAGGGCAATTATCTCCTGCTTGAAGTCGTCGTCAACATCCTTGAGTTCGTTGATGTAAGAATAATTCACATTGATTGTGTTAGCGATGTTGGTTTTATCATGAAAGTTGGTCGTACCATTGAAGACAATACTCTGGTTGCTCTTCGGCGTGGACTTTAATACGTCTTCCTTTTTGATTTTTATCTGGAAATGCCCCTCACCGATTTGAGTTCCTCCGTTTCCGATCAGAGCCTCGCGATCATAGTATTGCGGGTCGGTGATTACGTATCTTTCGACAATTCCGTTGCTTTCAATAGTTCGTCCTATAATATCACCAATCTCAAACGGGAGTTTAGTGTTACTAGTGATTATCAAATGTGGCTGAGCATATCCGTTGAACTCCATACTCTCGCCATTTTCCTTATGCAAAACCAATTTCGATACCTTGAAAAAATCTATCATCGTAACTCCTCTCCTTTCCTTATTACATTATAACACACATTAACAGAGGTAAAAAATCGCCTACTAGTGGCGATTTTTTGGTACCTCAGGTCGGATTCGAACCTGCGACCTCGTCCTTCCAGAAGATTCGATTAAGTAATCAAACGTTCTGGAAGGGACATGCTCTATCCACTGAGCTACTGAGGCACATGTGGTAGCCCCTGCAGGATTCGAACCTGCGACCTTTGGCTTAGAAGTCCATCGCTCTATCCAGCTGAGCTAAGGGGCCGTACCCCTTATATTATACCAAAAAATGTGCTATAATGTAAGTGGCGGGCAGATGATAGTGCAAAAGCCATGAAAACCTTGATATGACAGCAGAATTTGACAGAAACCGCCTAGAAAATGCACGGACAGATGAGTCCGCGCATGGACGATTTAACGGGGGTAGCGGAGAAAGCGACAGGGGTGCGTCAGTGGCTTCTAAGCCTAAGGTCGCAGGTTCGAATCCTGCTGGCGCTACCATAAAGCCTATGGTTTTCTTTGCTAAAGAAAACTAATAAAGAAAGGCGGGTTGGGTTTTCGGTCGCGAATGAATCGCAACTCGAAAACAATTAAGTCAATAAAATGAGAGCGAGGTCGTTATGCGAAAGCTAGAACAGAAATTAAACGAAATTATTGAAAGATTGTTTGATGTTCGTAGCCGAGTAGAGATTGTCGCCGAGAAGGAGAAGTTCGGAGATTATTCGACGAATACAGCAATGATGCTTGCGGGGCGGTTGAAGCAGAATCCACGCGAGATTGCGGCGAAAATTATTGAGGAGGTTACGCGTGAAATACCAGGGTTGAAGGCGGAGGCGGTGGGGCCGGGGTTCATAAACTTTACGGTGCCGGCGAGGGGGGTGTATGATGAAATTTCCGAAGCGTGGCATGAAAAATATGGAGAAAATGAAAGCGGCAAGGGCAAGAAAGCGGTCGTGGAATATCCAAGCCAGAACATGGCGAAGCCGTATTCGGTAGGGCATTTACGACCGGGAACGCAGGGGCATGCCGTGGCGCAGATTTTACGAGCGAATGGCTGGGAGGTGATTACGGATAATCATTTGGGGGATTATGGAACGCCGTTTGGGATTTGGGTGGTTGGATTCTTGAAACTTTCTAGCGAAGATAAGCTTGCGAGTGGCGGGGTTTATGAGCTCGGGCGAGTTTATATTGAGATGAAAAGGCTGCTAAAGGAAGAGGAGGTGAACGGGACCTCG
The DNA here is from genome assembly GCA_009777365.1 of Candidatus Saccharimonadota bacterium. Classification (GTDB taxonomy): domain Bacteria; phylum Patescibacteriota; class Saccharimonadia; order Saccharimonadales; family Saccharimonadaceae; genus WRLZ01. The sequence continues at coordinate 3,855 of WRLZ01000030.1, forward strand.
AAGCTTGCGGACGAGGTGCAGAAATGGCTACTCAAATTGGAGCAGGGTGACGAGACGGCGGTGATGTATAATAAGAAGTTTTCGGAGATTTCATTAGGACATATTCATGACGTGATGGGGCGGCTTGGGCTGAGGACGGACTTTGAACTCGGAGAAGCGTTTTTCGCGCCACGCTCGAAAGAGCTAGTGGAGAAATATTTGGCGGATGGGAAGTTCGAGAAGAATAAAGACGGAAGCGTGATTTGCAAATTGGATGAGTTTGGGATCGATGTGCCGATGTTGATGCAGAAGTCGAATGGCGCGGCGCTTTATGCAACGACGGATCTTGCGACTCTCGTATATAGGATGGAAAATTGGAAGCCGGACAAGATTGTTCATGCGGTCGGAGCGGAGCAGAAGTTTTATTTCGAGCAGCTTTTTGCGATGGGCAAGAAGATTGGGATAGAGGTAGATTCGTTTCATCTTTGGTTTGGGTTGATTGATCAAATGACGGAAGATGGGAAGCGAGAGAAGATGTCTTCGAGAAAAGGTGTGGTGTTGATGGAAGAATTACTTGACGAGGCGGAAGCGCGGGCGAAGGCGATCGTGGAATCTGCTGGCGGCGAGGGCAAGAAGATTAGCGAGGATGACATTAGAAAAATTGCGACGGGCGCAATTAAGTTCGCGGACTTCGCGGCGGATCGAAAGCACGGGATGCTTTTTGATTGGAAAACGATTTTTGCGCTGACTGGATTTTCTGCGGCGTATGTGCAGTATGCGGGGGTGAGGATTGGGCGGATTTTGGCGGAAGCTCGTGATTTCGAATTGGTAGATTTTGGCGGATACGATTTTGAAGCGGAGAAAAGTTTGCTTAAACTTATTGCGGAATATCCGAAGCTTGTGGCGGCGCTTGGAGAGAATTTGGAGATGCACAAAATGGCGCATTTTGCGTATGATCTCGCGGTGGCGATAAATAAATACTATGAAAAGACGCCTGTTCTGAAAGCCGAGGCAAAGGAAAAATCCGCGAGGATCACGGTGCTGAGGCAAGTGGCGCAGGTGCTTGAACATTCACTAAGTATTCTTGGTATTGAAATTCCCGGGGAGATGTAGGAATTAGATTTCTATTTCTTCGAGTAGGTCGGCGACGGTGGGGTAGATTTTGCGGGCGGCGCGAATGGCGTTTTTGTCGGCATGCGCGACAGCAAAGCCGTTGTATTTCTCGATCATTTCCATGTCGTTGTCGCCGTCGCCGATAGTTGCGACGAAGTTCTTGGGTAGTTTTGTCAAGTCCAGTATATACTCGATGCCACGAATCTTGCCGGAATCTTTGGAGACAATGTCGATGTCGTGGTGATCACGGCCGGAGATTTCCGCCCAAGAAATCGTGACCTTGGCAACCTCGCTAAGCTCACTCTTCAGAAGATCAAGGATTTCGTGGACCGATTCGCGTTCGGTGCGTTCGATTTGCGGCATGATTTTCGTGAAGTATTCGCACGAGGATAAGCAGGCAGGGCCGTTGATGCTGGAGAGTTTTATGTCACCTATGCGAGGATTTTTGCCGATTAGATCAAAGACTCTTTTCACTACGGAAGCGGGCATGGAGAAAGAGGTCAGGAGTTCGCCTTTTTCGCCAAGGACGATACTGCCATTATTGAGGATTAGAAAATCCGATTCGACCTTGAAGGGCATGCCGGAAAGGCTGGCTAGGCCGCGTCCGGTATTGAGGGCGAAGAGTCCGCCGCGTTTACGAAATTCGCACAGGGCGGCGAGGTTTCTTTCGGTTTGGCCGGGGGCGAAAAAAGTTCCGTCAAAATCGCTAAAGACAATCTTTTTCTTCATGAGTCTATTAGTTGATTACTCCGTAAGGCCAATACATGATTCCGCCAATATCGTAGACGCGCTTAAAACCCATGTCGATTAGTTCGCGAGCGGAGGAGGAACTTCTTTTGCCGCTTTGGCAGTAGATAAAAATGAGAGCTTCTTTGTCGAGCTCGGCTTCGGCGCGACTTGGGATTTCATAATCGGGAATCAGAATTGCTCCGTCAATGCGCGACTCTGCAAATTCTTCTTCGGTGCGGACGTCGAGCAAGATGAAGTTGTTGTTTTCATTCATCATATTGCGAGCTTCCAGGGCGGAAAGTTTTTGGTAGACAATTTCTTCGGTTTCGGCTTTGTCGGCACGGGTATTATTACTTATGAAGAATCCAATGGATAGGAAGAGGAGGGCGCAGAATGCCGCGATGGTAATATTTCTGGGTTTGTTATTCATTAGCTCTTCCAGAGACCGTGGATATTGCAATAGGCATAAGCAGTGATTTCATCGTTGCCGGAGACGACGAACTCAGCTTGTGGCTCGCCTGAGACTTTGAGGTGTTGCATTTGGCAGTGATCGCCGTATCGGATGGCAACGAACATGATGTGGTGCTCCGGGAGCATGGGGTGAGGGGCTGAACCGATCTTGACAGTGACTTTGTCGCCATCACGCTCGATAACCGGGACGTGCTTTTCGCCAACGCCGTCGACTGTATTGGTTTTTAAGAGCTCCATTGGTTGGTCGCAACAAACCGGGTTCACGCCGCTATCCTCGACTACGGAAAAAATATTTCCACATATGTTGCATTTATAAAATTTCATTAGATTGTCCTCCTATGTTTGAGACCTGATTATATACCAAAATGGGTTTGATTTCAACCCTAATCCCACGAAAACCGGTATTAGGGCTAAGACCGCCGTCGAACCAGCTCATAGCTTCGACACCAGCTTCCGAAGTGTTGCCTGACCGAGCGCCACGCTGGAAATAAGGATAGGTCTCATCGATGGAGTTGGTCCTACTCCCCGACCACCCAGAGGATTCGGTAGAGGGCTAGTACTAGAACTAGTTCTCTAACCAGACATCTTCTCTATCCTCTGGGTGGTCGGGGGCGTATGCTAATTCTGCGCTTGCTATCACTCCATGGTTCACAAGGGGCGGTATGGCGGGCAATACGGGTATGGCGGGGCTGGAGGCTATACATCCGATCTCGATTGCTGGCGATGCTTGGAATCAGGTCGGTTTTCGTGGGGTGGGTGGTTTAAGATTTGGATTTTGGATTACATCATGCTACAATCAGGATGTCTTATATCAAATTTAATAATTCCGCAGTATGGTAACGAGAAGTCGCAAGGTTTCGCGTATTAAAGATGTCTATAATCTAGGGCATCGCGCGAAACAATAAGGCATCTTGCCATATTGCGGAAGAACGATATAAGACACCGTCGCGGTGTCCTTTTTATTTTCAGGCACCAAGAAGGAAGTAAAACAGGACAAAAGGAGGCAATTAGCATTTGAAGAACTGAGGACAAAGGTATAGTAAAAACTTAAACGAAAGGAAAATATGAGACGAAAAACAACGGCTCGTAAAAAATTAGGTGGAATTTTGCGGAGAGCAAGCTTGCTTTTGGCTGCGATTTCATTGGTGTTTGGACTTGGAGCTTCCGTTATGGCGAGTAGCCAGCAGACAGTTTTGGAAGTTGTGCAAAACTCCACGGAACGAAAACCCCTGCCGGATGATCAGGGATGGATTCAGAAAACAATTGTAGGTTCAAACGCAGAAAATGGCGAAGTCACGGTCGAACTGAGGTTAAGCAATACGACGATTGATTCAGACAGTACAGCTATCCTTGATCCCGAGATATTCATAGTGCTTGACATATCTCCAAGTATGGATTTTGTGTCACCAAATGGTTTGACAAGGTTAGAGCAAGCCGTGCCCCCTACAAAAACGTTGATAAACTCGATTTTTGAGGAAATACCAAACGCTAGGGTTGGTATTGTAACGTTCCATGGCCGGACGGGCGGGTTCTTTCCACCTGTTGGCATAAATCAATCACAGCTGATCCAAGGGCTGACTACAAATAAAGATGCTCTGTTGTCATCTATGGATCAGATATTGGCGAATGGTACGCAAGGTGGTACAAACATAGACGCAGGATTGCAAAGGGCGGAAAGAAATTTTTCGGCAAACGCACAGAATAAGGTCATTGTCTTGATTACTGATGGTGTGCCTAATGCTGATGTGCCGAACACTAACGTCCCAGATCCTAACGACTTAAGTAGTCCAGGGATGCAGACGGTGATGAACAACACGCGGTCAACACTGCAAAGGCTGGGAGGATCCGGCTACTCGATAATATCC
>WRLZ01000031.1 GCA_009777365.1 Candidatus Saccharimonadota bacterium
CAAGCTCAATGCTGCATTAGCCTTACTCTGAGACTGTGCACCCGTCAAGCTTTGTGCAATATTAAACCATGTTGTCGACAAGGTATTAGTAAAGTCCTGCCTTTGGGCAACCGAACCCAACATACTACTGAGCGCCTTCGTTGCATCGCTGTCGCCCATAAACTTCGCCTGCTGCTCCGCACTGAGCTTATTCGACATAAACGCCGCTAGTCCTAGACTTCCGCTAGCAGTGCTATTGCTTGCAGCCACACTAGCCAACGACCTGTAACTGTTGGCGCCAGTCCTTCCGTTATCAGTACCATAGTATTTATTAAACACAGAAGCCAACTCGTTCTTCCCTATCTCCTTGTTTCCTAGAACACTAAGAAGAGAATTTCTCGTAGTGGTATTTATATCTCCAGCCCCCATTTCCCTACTTAGGTTCTGCAAGAAAACATCTCCCTGTCCTGAGCCCTGCATAGCTTCGCCCAAAGCCTCCAATGCCAACGAATCGCCCGCCTGTGCCGCGGCATACGCACTCGCAAAACTATCTTCAAGATGAGTTCTACGAGTAGCAGGGTTTATATCGTTAAGGTCGGCACGTTTCAAGAATGCATTATTCATAGCAACTCTACCCTTAAGATCAGAAGCATATTGCTTATCCTGCTCACCCACAGCACGCGCCTGCATCCTTGCAAACTCATTCTGCATTGCCGGAGTAATAGTCCCAGTCATTCGATTATGCCCGCCAGCCAGTGCCTGCGTCCTCGCGCTTGCGTTAGAGTTTAGTGTCGCCTGTTGCCTCAACGCCGCATCAGAAACACTCTGCCCAAATTTCTGTTCGGCCAACCTGTCTTTCGCCGCTGTACTGGCTGCATTCGTATCTAGTATATGTTTTTGCTCATTCAGCGCCACCGTTCGGCCCAACCCAGCCCCCGTATCAAACTCATGCTGTTGCTGATTTAATTCCATCTCTCTATTTAGCCCCGCTCCAGCCATATAATTATTCTGTATATCCCTGAGCGCCTTCTCATGCGCTATACCTCTTGCGCTACCTTCCTGCCCAAGCTGCTTCGTCAACGCTCGTCTCTGGCTCCACTGAGCTATACGGCTATTCTGCCTCCGAAGTTGCGCTTTCTGTGCGGCATCGGCTTGTGCCGCCTGCCCGACCGCAGACCCTGCGAACTTGTTGCTACCCCAAGCGCGAATCCCAGTCATCGCCCCCGTAATCTTACCACCCAAGCTACCAAGTCCATTTAGAGACATCTTAGTCAGCGAAACAACCGCAAAGAACGGTACCACAGTCAGAGCCAAACTCACGATTATCGTCATCGCTCCAGGAGTTCCCGAAATTACTGTCGGATCAGAAGCGTTAGTAGCACCTAGCAACATCGCGCTAGCACTTGGACCCGGATCAACAACAAATCCTGCATTCCACACAATAACACTTGCCAACTTCCCCGCTCCCATGAGTAACCCGCATATAGGATATATGACCAACATGACCTTCAACATACTCCACCATTTTCTAAACAGTCCTTCTGTAGACGGCAGAAGCAAACAAACAAAGGCCAGAGGAGCTAGTGCAATCAACAATAATATCGCCACTCGACGAATTACCAATATCCCCCAGAATAGCAAAAACGCAAAAGCCGCGGTTACGATAAGCATTATCACCCCACCAATGCTAAACCACATAAACGCGACCGCTCCTACTGCTACTATAGCCAATATAGTGAAACTCCAGTTCATCGTATTAGCTACAATAGCCTCTGCTCCACCGCCTTCAGGCACTATATAGCCCATCATACCATTGAGAAGTCTGTATGATTGATGTCCTACGATATTCGAAACATCCACTGCAATTTGTGCGATATAAAACGACAGGTTAGCCAAAATCGCCACAATTATCAACCTTGGCAACATCCTCTTTATATTGTAATTGGAAAGACCGTACCCTGTAAGTTGTGAAATTATCGCAATCATCATGAGTATTATAAACACAATATTAGCCATGTTGCGAAAAGTCGCAATTACTGATGTTCCACCACCCAATTCATTATTGTTCAATGTGCTTACATCACTCTCCTGCACCTGCAATTCCCCCTCTATCCATGCATACGCCGCATCCGCCGCCCCGCTCGCCATCTCAAACAATGGACAAAGCCCCCAAGAAAACGCCCCAACATTACACCTTGCCCATCCTTCATCAGCCATATCTACGTCGACATTATCCGGCCTTCCCGTATCAGGACTAACAGTCCCACTTTCCTCGTCTACTGGATCTATCTCTGGCCTAACACTTCCCGTTGGTATATTCGCAGGCATAGCTTCTCTAAGAGAATTCATATCCCCAGTTATGAAGCTGACCGTCGTCCTTGCTAGATTTGTCCTGCTCACGCCAGCTCCTAGATTGTTTATAAACTCCTGCGCCGCGTTAAAAGTCACCTCAGTACATGTCTGTATAGCATAACTGTTTCTAAAATTATTTTGATAATCACACCTATACCCGCGATTATTGCCCCTGTCCAACGCAAAAGCTCTTAACCCATCAAAACCGTTATTTATCATGAAAAAGTCAAAAGAAGCAGTTGTCCTATTGTTTTCATCTACAATCCCAGTATCATCCAGTTCATTACCCTCGTCAATAAGAGCTCTCACCTCCTCAAATGTAAAGCTCTGCTGAAGAGCCGCCAAAAACTGAAAGTCGTTGGCCGCAAAAACACCCGTCACCTCTTTGAATGCCCTAAGTTCCCCGTGCACACCCGCAAGCCCAAACCATTCTGAAATCCAACCATCTTGTTCATATCGTCCAGCATTAAAATTTGGGTTATAAGACGTCACAAGCCTCGGCTCACCACTACCTCTCACATAAAACGCAGCTTGCAAAAACTCACAATCAGCGCCCAACTCTGTATACTGCCACCCACCTGGCGCACAGAAATACCTAACCGTACCCTCCGAGTTATTATACTGAGCTACCGTCAGATTAAAGGCAAACTGGTGGATATTCCCACTCATAGATTGACCGTTTGGAGCCACAAAGCTTACATTCTCAAGATTGTTTGGCGTAGAAATATTGTTAAACGTGAGTAGCCTATTATTCAAAGTAATTTCCATCCATAAGCCAAACTGGTAGCAGTTCCCATCATAGTTTCCAATAGGTGGGTCAAACAACGCCGAACCGTTAGATAAAAATACCCCCAGTTGTTCGTTAAAATCATATCTCCTTACCTGAAAATTACCAGTACAAACCCCTAAAAACTGTCTAGGATTCACTATCTCTATCAATATGCCATCGCTATGATAAAGCCATTGCCCCTTCTGAACAGCACTCGCATCCTCAGAACTAGAAACCCGCAACCCAACCCCTATAGTAATCGCTATGACAGCCACTACCCCGAACAGAAACTTCCGTATTTTACCCTTGTCCATACCCCTAATATACACCAACAAATATAAAAAATCAAGCGCCGCTATTCATTTTCGCCAAAACTTATGATACAATTACCTTACAACAAACCAACTATGGAGGTAAAAGTATAATGCCGAACAGAACCAAGAAACTCATAATTATAATAGCGATTATTGCTATCATAATTGCAGTGGCAGTAAGCATAGTCCTTTCCCTTTCTGAAAACCAAAACCCTATGGACCCCGCTAGACACGGCTCACCTCCCCGCAGACCCCAGGTCCAGACAACAGACTAACCCCCCCACTCTCCCCGCTCTTAATTTCACGCTCAAAAATCAAAAACGCAAGCGTCTAGCGCACAAACCCCACAAAATTACTCTTATTGATAATCTCTAGCGGCTCTGATCTATAGTTCTCCACGAAACTATATGCAGAGGCCGAGGCTTTATCTTTATTCCATTTGAACTCAAACGGCGATAGCCGCCCATCATGTTCTTCCACCAAATCAATCTCCCCCTTACTCTTCATCCGCCAAAAATATAAATTTTTATACAAATCATTTGCCTGATTATATTTCATCCGCTCCGCAAGCATTAAGTTCTCCCAAAGCCCGCCAACATCCCTCCCAACCAAAGCCCCACTAAAATTATCCGTAAGCGCCGATATCACGCCATTATCATAAAAATAAATCTTCCTGCCTTCCTTTATCTCTTCTCGCATATTATTCGAATACGATCGCATCCTATAAATTATAAACGCCTGCTCAAGAAGCCTTATATAACTCGCAACAGTGTTTTTATCCACACCGACCAACCCCGCAAGCTCGCTAAACGATACCTCATTCCCCACCTGATAAGCCAAAGCCCTCAATATATTCGTCAAAACATCCGGATTTTTAATATTACCAAACTTTAGCACATCTCTATATAGATAGCTCGTCGTCAGAGATTTCAGCTTATCTCTCATATCCTCAACTGAACTCGCATTCACAATCTCAGGATAATTCCCATATATCAACCGAATCTCCAAATCCTCAAACAGCTTACGATTACCTGAAACCTTGGCAATCTCATTAAAACTTATTGGATACAAGAAAAAAGCATAATGCCTCCCTGTAAGCGGCTCATTTATCTTATTGGCCAAATCAAAGCTTGATGACCCAGTAGCAATGATATTGACTTCCGGATACGCGTCCACGAATATCTTCAACGCCCGTCCAATATTCAAAACTGTCTGCGCCTCATCAAGTACAATCACCTTACTATCGCCAAAAAACGCCTTCATCATAGAAGCACTCTGGGACGATAACGCATCCCGAACCGTAATGTCTTCGCAGTTAAAGAACCCCTTGTCGTCACCATATTTCTGCAAAATCTTCCGCGCTAAAGTTGTCTTGCCCACCTGTCTCGCCCCATAGATAACGATGATTTTTCCTCTCTCAAAAAGCCTTTTCTCGATTTTTGCTTCCAGATCTCTTTCGTACTCCATCTCATCTCCTTATCCAAATTCACCAAAAACCCGTCCTTTTGGTGAATCAATTCACCAAAATACCCTGCCTCATACCCCTAATATACACCAAAAAAATCAAAAACGCAAGCGTCTAGCGCAAAATAGGCTAATCCCTCTTCAGCATCACCATAAACGCCTCCGGCGGAATCTCAACCTTACCGAATTTCTTCATCCTCGCCTTGCCTTTTTTCTGTTTCTCGAGCTGCTTCTTTTTCCTCGTCACGTCTCCACCATAAAGCCCAACCGTAACATCTTTCCGAAACGCCGAAATATCCTCGCGCGCAATAAACCTCCCACCAATCGCCGCCTGAAGCGGAATCGCGAAACTCTGCCGCGGCACAACTTCCTTAAGCTTTTTCGTGATCTCCCGCCCCACTCTTTCCGCCTCCGTCCTATGCGCCACAAGCGACAAGCTCGGCACCATCTCTCCCGCCACATAAAAATCCACCCGCACCAAATCCTCCACCCTATAATCCGCCAAGTCATAATTGAACGACCCATACCCGCTCGTCGAGCTTTTAAGCTGATCATAAAAATCCGTCAAGAGGTTCGCCAAAGGCGCCTCGAACGAAATCAGCGATCGCCCTTCGATATAACTTAAGTTCGTCTGATGCCCGCGCTTCTCGTTTATCAGCCCCAACACCGCGCCCACATAATCCTTCGGCACAATAATCTCGCCCTTGATCCACGGCTCGGCAATCGTCTCGATCTTCGCCGCATCCGGCAAATCACTCGCACTCTTCACGTCAAGCCGAGAGCCGTCCGTCAGCACCACCTTATAATCCGTACTCGGATTCGTCACCACTAGATCGAGATCATACTCCCGCTCCAGCCGCTCCTTTATAATATCCATATGCAGAAGCCCCAAGAACCCAATCCTCAGCCCAAACCCAAGTACCGGCGAATTTTCCGGCTCAGTCGCAAGCGCCGAATCACTCATCGCCAATTTCTCCACCGCACCCTTCAGCGCATTATAATCCTCATTGCTCACCGGGAAAAACCCCGCATACACAAACGGCGTAACTTCCTTATACCCCGGCAACGGCTCAATAATCATTTTATTCTCACTCATCTCATCTCCCCAAATTTTCCGGTCTTAAATCACTGCTTATATATTGCCAAAAATTCGCCTGCCTTGGACACCTGACCGGCCCATTGACCGCCATGCTTTCATCATCCCCCGGGCAAAGCGACATTGCATGCACCGGGAAAAACTTCACAAACGACAAAGCCACCAAGACCAGTACAAAAACCACAACCGCCAACCTCCCGATAAACACATTCCTATTGTCTTTATCTCTCAATTTCTTTCTGATTTTTTCCATAATATTTTTCATACTACCCCACCTCAAAACTTTCCGTCTTGAAATTAGAATAATACCGCCCGCGCTTGGCCGTGAATTTCAACACACAATAATCCGGATCCGTCACGCCTTTCCTATAATACATCGTATCCCCAAACTCCCAAATCATCTCCTTGCTCGCCGCATCCGTCAATACTTCCATCTCGCCCAAAAACTGAACCCCCTGATAATTAAACCTTCCTTTTTCATAAAAATACACGCATGCCTTTGGATTTTTCCTATACTGCGCCACCCGCTCACTCGACGTATTCGTGCTAAACCAAAACTCGCGAATCCCCTCTCGCTTCCTCGGCGCCAGCATCGCCTTCATATTCGGAAACCCATCCCCATCCACCGACCCAATAAACGACACCTTCACGCCCTTCACCAACTTCTCGATTTTCTCATCCATATTCTTTATCCTACTCATCTTCCACCCCCTCCCACCTCTCCGGCAAAAGCAAAAACGCGCCCATCACCCCCAAAAATATCGCCAAAAAAGCATTCTGATACACAAAGACATTCTGCCAAAACGCATCAAAATCCATAAACGCATTAACCCCCATCGCCGCACTCATCAGCATCGCCAAAATAAGCACATTTCTGAATCTCTTCTCTCGCCAAAATATCGGCGTTAGATAAACATACAAAATCACAATGAAAACAAACATCGTACGAGCAAAAATTATATGCAAAGCCTCAACAACCCCCGTCGTATGCGGAGCCAAACATAGCAAAAGAAAACATACGGAAATCACACCAACAATAACTTTATAAAGTCCACCCAGATTCCACCTCCTCGGAATATACGAAAGAAGCGCATAAGCCGTCAGCCCCATACCAATCGAACCAATAACCGCAAAAGCAATCATCGACCAAGTCTGCATCGCTATATGCCGACTTATCGTAAGCGACGCATCCTGCCAATTCACCACTGAAATAAACACCGCAATCATTGCCATCATAGCCACACCAACCAGACCAAGCAGCCTCTCATTCCCCTCCAGCCTTAAAATCGCCCGCCTCATCTCGCCTCTTTCGCAAAATACTTCGTCAGCGTTACCGTATCCCCGACCCTCGCCTCTCGCGTCGTCTTGAGGTTCGTCACGATATACCCAATCTCCCCAGTCTCTAGCTTCACAAGAGGCGACATTTTCGGCGTGAGCTGCCCAATCTCCAACGCAACTCCATTCGCATCCGTCGCTAGCATTTTTATATTATCACCCTTCGCGAGGCTTCCATCCACCACTCGCACATAAAGCACCACCCCCCTATAATCATCAAAATACGAATCAAAAATCAGCGCCCTCAGCGGCCCATCCGCATTTCCCGTCGGCGCCGGCACCCGCTCGACGATCGCCGCCAGAACCTTCTCTACATTCAGCCCCGTCTTCGCGCTCACCCCAATAATCTCTTCGGTAGAACACCCCAAAAGATTTATAATCTCCCTACTAACT
>WRLZ01000032.1 GCA_009777365.1 Candidatus Saccharimonadota bacterium
AAAATGTCAAGACATTTCGTACAGAATCGCGCTTATCAGATCAAAAAGTGTTGTAAAAATTACAACGTTTTTACACATCCACCTATTCATGGTATAATCAACCCATGATCGAGAGACTTTTGACCTATTTCACACCAGAGAATTATACTTTGTCCCTTAAAATCGACAAAGCCAAGGCCGAAATCAAAGGCCACGTAATTATCACCGGCCTCCCCAAAGAATCCTTCGCCCGTTTCCATGCCAAAAATCTAAAGATCAAAAAGGCCAACTTTGAATATTCATACATCGACGACATCCTCGAGATCAAAGGCTTACCTAAAAACAAACCTGCCAGAATCGAAATCGATTTCATCGCCCCAATCCAAACCGCCATGCACGGCGCCTATTTCTCTAAGTACAAATACAAGGGCGAAGAAAAGCTGATTGTAACCACCCAATTTGAATCCCACTGCGCCCGCGAAGTCTTCCCCTGCATCGACGAACCAGCCGCCAAGGCTACTTTCGACCTAACCCTAACCCACGCCAAATCCGACCTAGCCTTGTCCAATACACCAATTTCCAAACAAACTAATCTAAAGAACTCCACCAAGACCATCTTCCACCAAACCCCCAAAATGTCCACCCACCTCCTCGCCTTCGTAGTCGGCGAACTTCACAAAGTCGAAACCGAAAGCAAACACGGCATAAAGATTTCCACCTATGCCCCGCTCAACCAACCTCTCCGCAAGCTTAATTTCGCCAACCAAGTCGCCGCCGACACTCTCGATTTCTTCACCGATAAATTCAAGACCCCCTACCCGCTTGCCAAACTTGACCAAGTTGCCCTTCCCGACTTCGAGGCCGGTGCCATGGAAAATTGGGGGCTCGTAACCTATCGCGAGTGCCTGCTCCTCGTCGACAACAAATCCAGCGTCGAAGCGCGCAAAAGCGTCGCCATCGTCATTGCCCACGAGCTCGCCCATCAATGGTTCGGCAATCTTGTCACCATGCAGTGGTGGGACGATCTTTGGCTCAACGAATCCTTTGCCACCATGATCGAATACGTCGCCATCGATTCTCTCTTCCCGGAGTGGCATATCATGAACGATTTCTTCCTCAACGAACGCTTCTACGCCATGAACCGCGACTCCATTTCTGGAGTCCAAACCATCCGCCAACCCGTCCACTCTCCCGACGAAATCACCACCATTTTTGACGGCGCCATCGTCTATGCCAAAGGCGCTTGCCTAATGCACATGCTCCGCGAAAAGCTCGGCAACGATAATTTCTTCGCCGGCCTCCAAGATTATTTCTCTCGCCACGCCTACGGCAACACAACAGGCGACGACCTATGGAACGCTATGCAACCTTACGCAGATTTCGACGTCAAGGATTTCATGGAACAATGGCTCACCCAACCCAACTTCCCGATTATCTCGCACGACAAATCCCAAAAACCAATCGTAAAAAACGCCAATACCAACTGGCTAATCACCGACATCAAACGCGACCTCTCTGGCTACTATCTCCTCGAAATAACCGAAGAGTCCCTTGCTTCGTTTGTGAGCGAAGCGAACGCTGAAGGCCAAGAAAAAATGCGTACCCTCCTCGACGCCAACATCCTCTCCCGCACCAACAATCTCCCTTCTCGCCTCCTTTTCAACATCATCTCCAATGTCAAACATCACGACGAGGAAATAATCTGGTCGCTAAACCTCTCGCTTCTCAAGACCCTAAAGCTCTTCTTTAGCGACGACCACACATCTTTCCAATCCTTCATCAACAAAAGCCTCTCTCCAAAGCTCGACCAAATTGATATTATAAAAAGCGACAACGAACCTCCCCGCGTAACCGAACTCCGCTCCGCCCTCCTCTCCTGGCTCCTCCATGCCAAAAATCCAAACGTCACGGAATTTTTGCTTTCTAATTACAACGATGACTTCACCACTATCGACAATGATCTCCGTAGCTTCGTCCTTATCGCACATCTCCAAAACAATTTCTCAGACAATTTATTCCATCGCCTCATTGATGAATACCGCCACGCCGAGGATCCCGAGCTAAAGGACGACCTCGAAACCGCCATCTCCAGCGTCAAAACTTCCAAACACATCGATCATGTCCTCAGTCTCCTTCAAGATTTCAAAATCGTCCGTCCGCAAGACACTCTTGGCTTCTTCGCCGGGCTCGCCAGAGGAGAAAGTTCCCGCGACGCCTCTTGGCGTTTCCTCCGCGATAATTGGACTTGGTTCGAGAGCAATTTCGGCGGTGGCAAAAGCCTCGACTACTACCCTAAGCTGATTGCTAGCACCCTAAAGACTGAAAACGACCTAAAAGACTTTACGGAGTTCTTTGCACCCCACAAGAAAAACATTGAACTCTCCCGCGCCATAATCATGGGCGAAGAAGAAATAAAAACTCGTGTCGAACTAATCAGTTCTAATGAATCCGAGGTCTTGCTCTCTCTTGAAAAATATGTTACTATGTAGCTACATATGTCAAGATTAGTTTCATCCCGCAAGCGTAGCAAAAAGCCTTTTGTAATCATTCTGGCTATATTGCTCGCAGCCCTCGCCGCTGGTCTAGTCGCCTGGTTCGTCACTAGAGATAGAGACGACAACGATCATTTTGAAAACGGCATAAACTTCGGCCCGCCTAGCGAAGAAGAAAGGCAAATCGGTGATGAAATCAGCCAGTCCTCAAAAACCAACCCAAACCAAGGCTACGAACCGCCAAGCCCCTCAGATGACATTAGCGCCCTTATTCCATTTGCCCATTTTGTCGGAGACGACCTCCTAATAACCACCGCAATCTCCGAGTTAATATCCGGAGAGTGTACCCTGAACATCTGGCAAAACGGCTCCCTGGTCCACACCGAAAAAGCCGACATAGCGACGTTACCAGCCTCTTCCGAATGCACCGGTTTCCGCGTCTCAGGACTCTCCAGAGGCGACTATAATGTCAGTATCACCATCCAGTCCTCCGACGGACGAACAAAAACCATTGAAGCTGATGTATAAAAATTTCAGCCATCTGACCCCCAAAAACTGGCAGGACCTTGAGGTCATTTGGAATTACCTCTGCCTCGAAACTCCCCTGCCCGCTCGTGCTGACATAGCTATTCTCGGCGGCTCAGGCGAGTTCACTGACATGGCCACTCGCGCCAGCGAACTATACCACGACGGCGTCATGCCGCTCATCCTCGTCTCTGGCAACGAGAACAAATTCACCACTGGCAACATATCGGAAGCCACGCTCCTCGCCCACACTCTTGAAGAAAATGGCGTTCCAGCAGGCAACATCTGGCTCGAACGTCACGCCGCAACAACCAACGAAAACATCATCAATTCCATCAAGCTCCTAGAAAATAAAAACTTCACACCAAATAATATTATTCTAGTCCATAAACCTTTTGTTACTCGCCGCTTTCTTGCTACAGCCGAAGCCTTTTGGCCTACCCCTCAGCCAAAGTTTTTCGTCACCTACGAAAAAACAACCTTCGCTAGCTACAGAGAACTAAACAAACAAATCCTCGGCAACGAAAACATATTCGCCGAATACCTCCTTGGCGAACTCGAACGCGTCCAACTCTACCCTGGGTTCGGCTTCACCAAACCACAAATCATCCCCGCATCCGTCGCGCTCGCCCAGCAAGAACTCGCCAGATTCGGCCTCCGCGCCCAGCCTCTTGACCCCACCCCAACTCCTCATTCGACATAGAACCACAAACAACAACTAATTGCTCAGCTTCGTCAATATAACTTCTCGAACAACTGCCGGATTGGCTTTCCCCTTAGACTCCTTCATGACAAGTCCGACCAAAAACCCTATCGCTTTCTGCTCTCCTGCTTTAATATCAGCAATGGCTTTGGCGGCAACTTCGCTAGCAAGAACTTCATCAACAATCTTTTCTACTTCGCCCGTATCGCTGACTTGAATAAGGTTTTCATCTTTTGCAATTTGCCGTGAATTTTCCCTACCGCTGATAAGTTCTGAAAATATCTTGTCTCCTGCATTAGAATTTATTTCGCCCTGCATAAGCATTTCTGCCAGGGTTATAAGGTCAGAAACAGACGGCAACTTGATTTTCTTGGAGTCATCAGCAATCCCCAGCGTGCTTATAATAAGATTGGCTACCTTTTTAGCTTTTGCGGCGTCCGATTTTTCCAACACCTCGGACACAATCTCGGCTATAGCTCGCTCGGCAAGAAGCACATTGACAGCCGATTTATCCACCCCAAGAACGGCAAACTCGGCACGATATTCTGCCGGCATCTTAGGAAAGCCACTCTGAAACTCGGCAATCTGTTCATCAGAAAGAATAACGGGCGGAATGTCGGCATCCGGCATATATCGGTAGTCTTTGGCATTTTCTTTGCTCCTTTGGGGAATAGTTTTCTGCTTGGCATCATCCCAGCCTCGGGTTTCTTGAACAACTTTTTCACCTGCCTCAATAACTTTCATCTGGCGGCTAATTTCATAATCCGCAGCAGCCTCAACAGCACGGAAACTGTTCATATTCTTAATTTCAACACGAGTGCCGAGCTTGTCAGGATCGGACGAAACTGATATATTAACATCAAACCTCATATTGCCGTGGTACAGGTCGCCATGGGAAATATCCGCATAAGTCATCAATTTGTGCAGTTCTTCTGCGTAAGCGCGAGCATCGGCGGCAGAGTGTATATCGGGTGCAGAAACGATTTCGATAAGCGGCGTTCCTGCACGATTTAGGTCTACGAGGGTGTAGCCGCTGTAATGAGTCTGCTTTCCCGCGTCCTCCTCAAGATGGGCATGGTCAACACGCACTTTTGTTCCGCTTGGTAGCTCGACATAGCCCTCCAAGATTATCGGATTATACATCTGGGAAGTCTGGTAGCCCTTAGGAAGATCAGGATAGAAATAATGCTTGCGGTCAAACATAGAAAACCTAGCGACATCAGCATTTAACGCTTTGGCGGCACGGCAAGCCAACCGAACAGCTTCCTTATTCAGATACGGCAACATGCCGGGGAGTGCATAATCAATCTCGGACACCTTGCTGTTAGGCGAAGCATCACGCGCATCGTTGTCCGTATCGGAAAACAGCTTAGTTTTGGTCTTTAGCTGAACATGGCACTCAATGCCAATCGTTGGAATAATTCTACTCATGCTCAACTCCGTGGGCAACACGCGCAAAGTTTAGTAGTTCGGCATCCTTGACATATGGCGCAATAATCTGAACACCGACTGGCAGTTCATCTCCCGCAACCTTAGCCGGGACAGAAATAGCCGGTAGCCCCGCAAGCGACGGCGGAACCGTAAGAATATCCTCCATATACGCTTGGAGTGGGTCATGGGCGTTTTTACCGATCTTGAAAGCCAGCGTAGGCGCAACAGGACCAATCAGAAAGTCTACATTATTAAAAGCTTGGTTGAAATCATTGATAAGAAGCGTACGCACTTTCTGAGCTTTTTGGTAGTAAGCGTCATAAAATCCGCTGGACAACACAAACGCGCCAATGAGAATACGCCGCTTGTTCTCATCAACAAACCCCTCATCCCGAGAGCGACCATAGACTTCGGCTATAGTCTTTGCATCCTTAGCCCGCAGTCCATAACGAACACCATCATATCGGGCTAAATTAGAGCTAATCTCGGCAGGAACAACAGTATAATAGACAGGCAACGCGTATTTTGCGGTCGGCACGGAAATTTCTATCACTTTATGACCTTTTTCCGCCAGTTTTTCAGTCAATTCCACAACTCTATCTCTAACTTTCTTATCCACGCCATCAGCCATATATTCTTTTATTATGCCAACCCTATACTTCTTGCCGGATTCAACTGGCTTAAAACCATCAGACATAACATTCATATCCTTTTTATCCTGACCCGCCAAAATTTCTGTCAAAAGTTCAGCATCGGCAACGCTCGTCGTAATCGGCCCAACCGTATCCGTGGAACTAGCCATAGCAATCACGCCGAACCTAGAAATCAGCCCATAGCTCGGCTTAAACCCGACAACTCCGTTGAACGATGCGGGCTGACGAATCGAACCGCCAGTGTCCGTGCCAAGCGCAAACGGAACGATACCCTTTGCGACCGCGACAGCGGAGCCGCCAGACGAACCGCCTGCAACACGGGCTTTATCTTTCGCATTAAGCGTGACCCCAAAATATGAATTTTCGGTCGAGCCGCCGTGCGCGAATGAATCAAGGTTGGACTTGCCAATACAGATCGCCCCTTCGGCTTCAAGCCTTTCAATAGCCGTGGCTTGCAACGGAGACTTGAAATTTTCAAGAATTTTTGATGCTGCGGTAGTTTTCGAGCCCAATGTCAAGAAATTATCTTTTGCGACAAAAGGAACACCCGATAGCTTCCTGATGATACCCTGTTCAATCTCCTTGTCAATTCCGGCGGCGCGTTCCAGCGCCCGTTCTTCTATAACCTCAAGAATTGCGTTGCTATCATCAGCTTTTGCGCGAAGAATAGCGGATTCTGTTTCAAGAGTAGCCGTTGTTTTTCCAGCTTCAATATTCTTGATAATCCTCTCAATTTCACTCATGCTTGTGTTATATAAAATTTACAACTTATATTTTACCACAAGTCCGCCTATTTTCCTAATATCTCCCTCAATTCATCAATCGCCCTCTCATGGCTATCAATAGTCTTTTGACACCACTCAATCAATTCTCTATCTTTAAGATTCGCCCTACGACACATCAAAATAGTCCCGGAATGATGCGGTATCATCGACCTTGCGAATTGCCTGTCATCAATAAACCACTGCCCGCGAGTAGCGTAAAAACAAAAGATGAAGAGAACCGTACCAGCCACCGCCGTGACAACCACCAGCTTCTTACTTTTATGAGCTTTGTGCATCAATAACACTTCTATAACAGTTCCCGTACCCACCATAGCTCCGGCTATGTATATCTGATTTAGGTTGACATAAAAATCGCCCCAACTGTTGATCATGCCGTATATATGGAAAAACATCACAACAAAGTTGATCGCCGCTATCAGCAGTATCAATCTTAATTCTATGAAAAAAGGACTGTGTTCGACTTTATTGTTCTGATTGGATTTTTTATTTTTATTCATAATACATCACAGTTTAGACCTATATAATTATAGCACCTTTGGCACCTCTACGCAATTATCGCGTTTAGCTGGCGCCAAATCCAAAAGCTCCTCTCGACCGAGATGTTCCCCAACTTCGTCCTCTCGCCATACATTGCTTAGCCCCGTAACCTGATAAGTAGGCTCGACATCCGTAGTATCCAGTTCGTTCATCTCGCCAAAATAATTTACAATATTATCCAGATCATAGCTTAATGCACGCGATTCTTCTTTATCAAGGCTAAGACAAGCTAACTCTGCCAGATGATTTACTTCTTTTTCGGTTATTTTCATAAAGATATTCTACCACATATTTTTATAAAAGTAAAAAACTATGCTAAAATTATCTTAGGATGAAGAAAAACTCTATTTTCATTGGAAACTTCGTGTCTAAAATCACCAGATTAAAAGGCGGATCTGGCTCTGCCTTGCCAGGCCT
>WRLZ01000033.1 GCA_009777365.1 Candidatus Saccharimonadota bacterium
GGATATCGAGGGCGACCCTGGCTCCCCCGATCAACTCTTCGGCCCCCTTACCGCCGAGCTCGCCTGGGTAGGGTATCACTGGCTCTACGCCTATACCATCCCCACCACTAACCTCAAAATCCCCCAACTGGCCATCATCACCTCCATCTTCGCCTTCGCTCTCATAAAAATCTACTCCAGCGTCTCCCTAAACGGCGGCAAATTCACCGCCTCAGCCATCACCCTCCCCATCGCTTTCAGCGCCTTACTCACCATCGCCATAGTCGTCCTCTTCAGCAACCCCGTCATGGGATTATAGCCATGGAAGAACGTGCTTCGTTCAAGATTACCGTCGGAGGTATTATCGAGCAAGATGGAAAGATTCTCCTAGTCCAAGAACTAAAACCAGACTCTCACATGAAATGGTGGCTACCCATTGGACACCTGGAATACGGCGAAACTCTACAGTCCGCAGTAATAAGGGAAATCAAGGAAGAAACTGGCTTTGACATCGAACTTACTGGCGTTCTACCAGTTCTCAACAACGTCGAACACAAGAGGCTACGCTTCATGTTCACAGGCAAAATCACCGGCGGAAGCGTCGACGAACGCAACCAAGACGAAACCAACGCCGTCAAATTTTTCTCCGTCAAAGAAATAGAGCAAATGGTAGAGCAGGGTGAAATCCGTTTCGGAAACTTCATCCTTCTACCCATCCGCGAATTTCAGTCCAGGCGAATCTTCCCCCTAGAAATAATCAACGACCTCCACTAATTATCCAAACAAACTACTCCTCCACCTTCCAAGGCATAGCGAACAGCCACCCTGTTTGAATCAATTGAAACATCCACCAACACCGAGCCATCTCTACTCTCGCAGACCGTATTCCTTGTTATATAAACTCTATTCATCTCATTAAACTCCAACGTCCTAGTCGAGTTCTGCGCCGAATTACCATCATAAATCAAGCTATAAGCCTCTCCATTCGGATCAGCAAAAGACTGCCCGTCTACAGCATAATCCCTACAGAACCCAGTCGCCCCCTCGTTGTCCACTCCAGTACCACACGACCCCCAAGCGTTCGGCAACCTCCCACGATTATCCGCCTGATAAAGATTTATCGCCACCACCAACCACTCCATATCAGCCCTACGTTGCCTGTCTCTCCGCACTACCTCTGTATCATCCACCTCGTGCTCGCCTTCCTCCTCATCCGGCATAACTGTCATGAGCCCCAGCTCTTCCAGCAATTCATGCACCAAATCCCCCAGATCCAAAATAGACCTAGAATCCCGCGGCGTAGCAACATCTACACTACTCGGATACGAAATCGCAAAGTCAACACCTAGCCTAAACCCGTCCCCGGAATAATTTATTTGCACAGAATCCAGCCTATGTGAAAAATAACTTATATCCAGCAATATCTCAGGAAAATTAGACTGATCAATTGTTATATAACCCATATCCTCAGCCTCTTCACCAAAACACCCCATCATCTCACTCGCAAGCCTCGTATTGTTCATCGCCCGCATCGCCGAATTCAACCTCGCCTCATCCACGCCAACTTTATAAAGTCCATCCTGCCTCCTACCAGTCACAAACGGATTCTCCATGTAAATATCAGCAATCTCCTTCGGAACCGTACCATTCTCCAGCAGTCGATTCACCGCGCTTATCGCACAATTATACTGATCAGCAATCTGCTCATCTCCCTCCGCCATCTCCACAAGATCCCTAGCCGAAATCCTCCACCACTGCCCATCAATCTCATCAACCAACTTCAAGAGAGGTGTCTCAATATTCATAACAATCTCATCAAACCCCCCAGGCAATTCCGCCACCATCTGCTCTATCAGCTTATCATACGTATCCCGTAGCTCATCCACCCTTATATAAATCTCCCCATTCCTCTGAAACACATCCATCAGCTTCAACCTGTACTCATTATCATTCTGATCCAACATAACCAAATATGTCGAACCGGTACTCGGCAAAATCGCACTCTCACTATCTATATCAATCACCAGCGACTTTATCGGGCTACCACCATCCGTAAAAGTATAATTCATCTGACCACTTACCGCGATATTCCGCGAACTTACAGCTCTATAGATAGCATTATTCGTCATCCTAACCGGATCCTGCCGAACCAAGAAAAACCACAGCGCCAAAGACACCAAAATCAAAGCCACCACCACTCCCCCAATTATCCCAAACAGCAGTTTTTTGTTCAATGGCTTCTTCGGCGTCAACCCAACCTCCACAAACTCCTTCTTCGTAGGCTCTGGATGATTCTGCCCAGACAAAAACTGCGTCTGCTCAGCCACAGGAGTCGTCTGAGGTTGCATAGTCGACTGAGCCGTCGGCTGAGGTGGAACAACAGGCTGAGGCACCGGAGCAGGGCTAGGAGGCGTTGGTTGCGTCGCTCCCAAATTCGGCCCCGCACCCATCGGCTGTTGCGCTGGCTGCGCCCCACCTGGCGCCGCCCCATTCGTTTCATTATTCTGCCCGTCTTTATTCATATCTCACCCCTTCCAGTAGTCCTATTTATACATTATTACTATATATTATAATACCACAGATTTCATAAATCATCAAAAATCTCCCCCACGAAAACCGCGATCATGTTGTAGGGCTCCATTCGTACCCTGTATAGCTTCAATCCTAGAGAAAGGCGCCTGCACTAAACTAGACCCTCCGCCACGGATAAACCAAGGGCCGCTAGCATGCACAGAATAAGCAAACGCCCCCGACCACCCAGAGAATACGATAATGGCTAATCCGTGATAGAGTATATAACCCTCCCAAAAAACCTCGATAACCCAACGAAGCGAATGATAAAAAGCAATATTACCCCTATTATACTACATTATAGCACAGATGGCAAGAAAAGTCAAGTATTTTTGGCAATTTCAATATAGTTAACAGTAGTAATAATCTTTCATAATCCCACCAATTTCTCCCCACGCATGCGCCGCAGGGGGCCACGGCTTTAGTCGTGGGGGTCCGCGGAACCTGTTAAAACCAGCCATATCTCCCAATCCCCAAAACAATCACCCGCATTTCGCGCGAAAGCAGGTGATCTATTTGGCGGCTGGCCCAAACTTCTGTAAGGGCGTCCGCCAACATAATTATATTGTAGCAAATTATTTCTCAAAAGTCAATAATTTTTTGCCTCTAGTGACTATAATTAGTCTGCGCACCCTTTTAGTTTTATTAAATTCAGATTCAATTTGTCTTATTGCTTTTAATTCCAATACCATTCTTAGCTCCCTTAGGCTAAATACTACGTTTTCCGATTGGCCCTTTGCTTTACTAAAAGCGTTCCCTATAGTGTTTTTACCGAGCTTTTCAGGAGTTTTTATTTCCCAGAGCAGGCCATCCATTTTTATATCGGGCGATTCAACAGACTGGATGCGAGAAGGAGCCTTGAAGTGAATTGAGCCGTATTTTTGCGCCAATACCAGCGCAACCCACAACTCACCCTCAGTAGGAAAGGCGTACTTATCTTTTGTTATTCGGTTTAATCTCACACTATCAGATTCTAACATACGAGCTAATACAATTTCAATAAAAAACGTAAATATTACAACATAAGCATAATGACCCCACCCCACGAAAACCGATATGTGGATCATTGCCTGACCCTAACCCTAAACCACTCCAACCCTGCAAAGATTCTATCCCAGCAAAGGTGATATTGTCTGAACGCCCACCACGTATGAACCATACAGCAGTGCCAGAGAACGAAGTATTACTCGCCCCCGACCACCCAGAGGATTCGAGATATGGATTGACCTATATATAGTTTAGCTCCTCATCATGCTTATGCTTGCAGATAGGCAAAAAGAGTGATAGGATAACGCTCATGAAGAGAAAAGGTTATTATGTAGTGCCAGAAGGTGCGAATCCCTGGCCGCATGAAATAAATGTTGCAAAGATTTTAAAAGATGCTGGACATATTGTCGAATTCATTCCTGAGTCGAACTGGAAAAGACCAGACATAAAACTAGACGGAAAAGAGTACGAGATAAAATCTCCACGTAGCAATCGTATTGCAGCAGTAGAGCAAAACTTAAAACGAGCTACGGGGAAATGTTCCAATGTCATTATGGACTCTAGCAGAATGAAAGACATTACCGACCGCTCGATCCAGAGCTATTTAGTTAAGAAGATCAAGTCACAAAGATCTATCAAGAAACTACTGTTCGTAAATCGTGAGCGGAAAATCATTGATATAAACGATTTAGCTTTAAAGTCTTGATTCTCACATCTCTCTATGGTATAATAAAAACACTGAAACATCTGCACGGAACAGTATGCTCCTACCGCAGGTGTTTCTTTTTTATCTAAATATTTTCTACCACCCCACAGAGTCAGCTACCACCCCCGACCACCCAGAGGATTCGATGTATGGATAGTCTGTAGACCAAGCACAATAACCACCCCTTCAAGAGACTAGCGGCTGTCCAGATCTTAGCGAAATGCTTTGTTCTAGGTCTAAAGTATGCTATAATAACCCTATGGAAACACCACTATACATCTTAATCATCATGCTATCAGTAGTCCTGATAGTCTTTCTAATTGTAGCAATTATACTAGGAGTCCAGCTTCTTAAACTTACCAAACAAATCCAAGGCATAGCCGGCACAGCCAGCAAAATTGCAGATGACGCCAAAGGCGTAGCCGACAACATCAGATCAATCACCACCCCAGCCGCCATCGGCGTTGGCATCGCTACGGCGATAGATAAAATACGCTCCAGCGTCCACAACGCAAAATCAGAAAAAGCCGAGGGAAATGGTGCCCCTTCAGGCGAAGCGCCGTAAGGCTCTTTAGGAGCAATTCGGAAATCACATTTTCGAATTGCGTTCTGCAGCAGATTAATAACCCAAAGAATAACTTAGGAATAATAAAATGAAGTATAAATCTAATACTCGCCGAAGGGCGAAGGAATATGAGGCGGACATCGCCCAGTGGTGGAAAGACAACAAAACTTTTGAGAAATCAATCAAGCAGAGAAAAGACGACTACGTTTTCTACGACGGCCCCCCATTCATCACAGGCCTCCCGCACTACGGAACTCTCCTCTCTAGCATCATCAAGGACGCCGTCCCCCGCTATTACGCCATGAACGGCAAGCGCATCGAGCGCGTCTGGGGCTGGGACTGCCACGGCCTCCCGGCCGAAAACTTCGTCGAGAAACAACTCGGCATCGAAGACCGCCGCCAGATCGGCTCTGCCGAACCAATCGAGAAAGACGGCAAATCTCTCCCGCCAATCAGCCTAGAAAAATACATCGAAACCGCCCGCAACTCCATGGTCGCCAACTCCGAACTCTGGGAAGGCGTCATTGATCGCATCGGTCGCTGGGTAGATTTCAAGGGTGCTTATAGAACCATGGACAAAGATTTCATGGAATCCGTCTGGTGGGCTTTCAAAACTCTTTATGACAAAGGCAAAATCTACGAAGGCCGCAAAGTCCTCATGTACGACACCAAGTTCGCCACCCCCGTTAGCAAGTCCGAAGTTACCATGGACAACGACGCCTACCAAACCGTCACCGATCCATCCGTCTATGTAATGTTCAAATTGAAAAATGAGGACAAATATCTCCTCGCCTGGACAACCACCCCCTGGACCCTCCCAGCCAACACCGCCTCCGCCGTCAACCCCAAACTAGAATACATTGAAGTAGAAGTAGAGGATAAAATCTTCATCTTGGCAAAAGCCGCCGCAGAAAGAGTCCTAGTAGATGAAAAGAAGAAACCCATTGATCACAAAATTATCCGCAAACTAAAAGGTTCAGATTTAATCGGCAAAAAATACGAACCGCTCTTCGACGATCACGGCAAAGGCGCCCATGAGGTCTACGGCGCCGATTACGTCGAAGCCGAAGCCGGAACCGGCATCGTCCACCTCGCCCCAATCTTCGGCGAAGAAGACTACGAACTCGCCCTGAAATACAAAATCCCCCTGGTTGACCCCCTAGACGAAAACGGCTATTACACCGAGGGCCCATACCAAGGCCTCGAAGTCTGGTCGTCCAACAAAGCCATCGCCAAGGACCTCCTGGAGAAGGGCGTAGTCTGGAAAATCGACTATATCCAACACGAATATCCCTTCAACCCCCGCTCCAAGCAACGCATCATGTACCGCGCCATCCCTTCCTGGTTCTTCGACGTTCAAGGTTCTAAGCCCCTCATGCTCGAACAAAACGAAAACATCACCTGGTTCCCGCCTCATATCAAGCACGGCCGCTTCGCCAAAAACATCGACCAAGCCCCAGATTGGAACTTGAGCAGAGACCGCTTCTGGGCTACTGCTATGCCAGTTTGGAAAGGCGATCGTGGCACCGTCAAGGTCGTCGGCTCTTATGATGAACTCTACGAACTATCTGGCAAACGCCTCAAGGACTACCACCGCCCATGGGTCGACGAAATCACCTTCGAAATCGACGGCGAAAAGTTCACCCGTATTGACAAAGTCCTCGACTGCTGGTTCGAATCTGGCTCCATGCCTTTCGCCCAATTCCATTATCCATTCGAGAACAAGGAAAAGTTCGAGAAAAACTACCCAGCCAACTTCATCACCGAATACGTCGCCCAAGTCCGCGCCTGGTTCTACTACGTCCACCTCATCAACACCGCTCTCTTCGGCAAAGAAGCCTTCCAAAACGTCATTGTCACGGGCACAGTCGCCGGCAACGACGGCCGCAAAATGAGCAAATCCCTTGGTAATTATACTGACCCAAACGAGCTCATGGATAAATACTCCGCCGACTCCCTCCGCTTCCTCCTCCTTTCCTGTCCACTCCTATCTGGCGAAGATTTTGCCCTCCAAGACCGAGACGTCGGCGACGTCGCCCGAAAACTCACCATGATCTGGAACATGTACGACTTCTTCACCATGTACGCCGAAGTCGACGGCTGGGAATATACTGGTGGAACAAACATTGCCGCTCCAACCGATCTGTCGAATCCTTTGGATAAATGGATCATCTCCCGCGCTTTTGAGCTCAGGAATGTCATCACAAAATTCATGGACGAATACAATCTCCCAGATGCCATGAGTTCAATCTTGCCGTTCATTGATGATGCTTCAAACTGGTTCGTCCGCCGCTCCCGCCGCCGCTTCTGGAAGTCCGAAGACGACACCGACAAAACCCAAGCCTACGCCACCCTCCATTTCGTCCTCAGCTACACCGCGCTCCTCCTAGCTCCCTTCACCCCATTCCTCTCCGAAGAACTCTGGCACAAGATGGTTGACGAAAAGAGC
>WRLZ01000034.1 GCA_009777365.1 Candidatus Saccharimonadota bacterium
TAAAAAAAAACCCAAAAAAAACAAAAAAGAGACAAACCAAAACCCCGTGTCGCGGGAGCAAAGCGAACGCCGCAGGCTCTTTAGGAGTGAAGCCAAAATGACACTTTTGGCTGAACGGATGTAGCATCCAAACTAATTTTGATTGCCACTCGCCCCGCTCTTCCGCTCTTTATGAATCGCCATATATTCTACCAACACCTGCTTGATAATAGTCGCTATCGGCACCGCCAAAAACATCCCCACTATACCAAAATACGCCCCGCCAACCACCACCGCAAATATCACAAGCAACGGACTTATCTTAAGCGAACGCCCCATAATTTTCGGCTCAATAAAGTTCGCGTCAATTTGCTGGAATATAAGCACCGCCACCGCCGTCCAAACCGCCTGAACCGGCCCTCCCGTTATCAGCGTCACCAGTACTATCAGCACACCGGCGATCAAAGACCCAAGGTATGGGATAAAGTTCATAATTCCCCCGACGAACCCAAGCAAAAACGCATATCGCACATCAAGCACCAACAGTATCGTCGTGATTGCCACAGTGTTGATAAGACTATCCAACCCTTTGCTCCCAATGAAAGTAAACAGTACATCATTCACCTGCCCCAGGTATTTATTGAGCCGCCTCTTCGTCTTTTCTTTGAAGAATGAGTCTGACAAATCGTTAAAGAATTTCGAAATCTTCTCCCTCTCGAGTAATATATAAAGTGACACAATCAAACTGATTATGACATTGAATATACCGGTCGCAAACATAAACACCCCGCGGAACAACTGCTCAATCCTCCCCTGCTCCAATAAATTACTCAGCGTGTTTTGCGAGAAATCCACAAGCGCCCCCTTAAGGTTAACGCCATTCCACGCGTAATCATCCGGCACGATGCTGATTATCCTCATATAATAATCCGGTATATTCTGTATCAAATCCACAACACTGCGCCAAAACATCGGCGCCACCAAAGTCGCCACCAAAACCAACCCCGCCACCAATATAATATAAATCGAAAGCACACTAAATAACCTCGCCTTCTTCGCGATAATCTTATTCTTCGATTTCCTACACCATTCTTCAAGCTTCCTAGCCGGAACATAAAGAAAATAAACAATAAGTATGCCGAACAAAAACGGCGAAACAATCCTAAACAAATTCCCAAGCCAATCCCAAATCCCCGTAATATTATCCAATATCTTAAATATAATTATCAACGCAAGCGCAAACACAAAAGCCGGCAACCATCTTTTCCAAACATCTCGATCTCCTTGCATATACACTCCCTAATTAAATTAACTACATTCTAGCACAATATTCAATAAAAATCCAGTGCCAAAAGGGAACATTATCCCCATTATACTACAGTATAGCACACTTTGTCAAAAAAGTCAAGCGCCAGTCAAGCGAAACCTTGCATTTCCATTATGCTTATGTTATATTTTAACCAAGAACACACGACAGGAGCACTTATGGAAAATTTAATCAGGTTTGCGAAAAAACATTGGAAATCAATCTCATTCTTCGCATTCGGCATATCGGTAGTACTGCTACTGGTGGGCGCATTTGGATTCATAAGTAATCAACATAAGCCGGTCCATGCCGCGGGCACTCCTTTCCCGGCTGGGCCAAGCCTAATCTTCGTTTCCCAAGGTAGCCCTACCCGTCTCTATGAAGCGGTCCAAGTGCCCGGCACCAACACCGCCAACTTCGTCACCCTAGGCCCAGTGCAGACCATCACCTACAATGCCATGGGCTTCAACCCATCAGATATGTTCCTCTACGCCATCAATACCAGCACCAACCGCCTCATCCAAATCGACTCAACAGGCGCCACCACTGGCCTCGGCCCCAGCGGGTCAATAGCTGGTTTGCCAGCGCTATCAGGATCACAGACCTACAACGCCGGAACAATCGGAACCTGCAATCCACTAAACACCCTATGGGTATCCCCCTCCCAGAATACGACCAGGATATATTCCATAAACGTTACCGCCGCAACCCCAACCGCGACCGCGCTCAACCTCACCGCAGGATACGGCGGAACCAACACCCTCCCCAATGTCGCCGACATGGTCTGTATGATCGACCCCGATTCCGGCGACAGCTACATATGGGCAGTCTATGGTGGCGGCGGGAGCACAGCCGCTTTCCCGAACGGTATTTATCGTGTCGATGTAACCCCAGGCAGCACCAGATACGGAATGCTGGACTGGTTCAGCCTAGCGGGGCTTTCGACCATCCAATGGAACGGCGCAAGTTTTGGCGCACAATGGCTTTACGGCAACGGCAACCTCGGCATATCCAATAACCAAACAGGCAATATCCACCAAATCATTATCACCGACCCCGCCTCTGCCTCGCCCACTTTCACGGAAGCCGCCATGCTTCACGGCCCATCCAGCTCCACCAATGATGGTGCGTCATATGCCGGAGAACCTATTGATCTCGGCTTGACCAAAACCGCCTATACAGGAAACGACACAGGATCTGACCCAACCCAATATGTCGCGGGCGCTAATATTTCCTATACTCTGACAGTCACGAACCATAGCCCCAACGGCGTACCAAGTAGCGGCTTTTTCATTACAGACACCATCGATGCTCGCACCGCAATAATCTCCATGGATGAAAATTGCTATATTTCTCCAGACGACCCCACCGGGACAACCATTATCTGCACCTCTGGCACACTAGCCGCTGGAGCCTCGCAATCATTCAATATCACAGTCTCAACCCCAACCACGTTCGGGTTGACTCCATGTATTGGCAATACAGCCACTGTGACCGGCAATGAAGCCGACCCGAACCCAAGCAACGATACCTCCGATGTGCAAAACTGTACTGCGCCCGATGGCTATATCATCAGCAAGACAGCAACCGCGAGCAACCCGCGCCACGTCCGCCCAGGCGATACTGTGACATACACCATTACCCTCCAAAATACTGGCGAAGAAGATTATACTAGCCCAGCGGCGCTAGCTGCTTTCGTGGACGATATGTCGGATGTACTTGATGATGCAGTCTATAACTACGACTGTCTGACCATGACCGCCGACGGCTCGGAGAGTTGCACTTTGGTTGGAACAACTCTAAGCTGGAACGGCAACCTTCTGATCGGAGAGACCAAAACGGTAACATATTCTGTGACAGTCAACGATCCGGACGGCACAGGCAACCAGCAGTTGAACAACGTAGTGATCGCTACTGGCACCGACGGAAGTTGCTCTGGTGAATGTTCCACGCAAACCTTGGTCGGCGATCCTGAGTATCGCATAAACAAAACCGTTACCAATTGGGATAAAGTTCCCATAACCGAAATAACCCCGGACGGCACCACCCCAAATGACTGGTTGATCTATACCATTGCCATTGAAAATACCGGATCATCCCCATATACTGCGGGCTACCCGTTAATGATAGAAGACGATCTTTCGGATGTATTGGACGACGCTGTCATCGGCGCCGACATCTACGCTTCTTACGGTTCGCCTTCATATAGAGAAGCCCCTGCTGGCTCGCCCGCCAACAGCCCATTGATACATGGCAAAACCCTATCTTGGAGCGGACCGCTAGCCATCGGGCAAACCGTCTATATAACCTATATGGTGCGAGTGTTGCCTCTGTCCGACAACCCGACTGGAAACCAAATTATGACAAATATTGTCTCTCCAGCTGGACCAAACGGACCCGCGGAAGGGATCTGCACTGATACGAACGGCCTCGATGCTTGTACTACCACCACCAAAGTTATCCAGCCTAACCTGAAAATCTCCGTCTCCGATTACACAGAAACCGCGACTACCATTTCTTGGATAATTACTGCGAAAAACGCCGGCGGCATCCCGCAAGAAGGAGTCACGGCAAATCTGATCGTGGACGCTTTAACAAATTCGTCATGGTCCATGGATTCTTCGGCAGGAATTATCGGCGCTCCTTCAACCGACACATTGTTATACCCATTCTTACAGCCCGAAAACTCCGTGGTCCCTTGGAATCTGGGAGATATGGCCCCGGGCCAGACAGAAACCCTGACCATAACTATCGACAAAAGCAACGTTACCTGGGATGGCGATATTTGTATCACGGCATTCATCTTTAACGCCGACAATCCCTATGCCGGCGATCCGCAAGATCATGCCAACAACCAAATGAACAATAATGACGTCGACGCAGACATAGATCAATGGGATTTCAACGGTTGGACTGCCCCAGCTGTCAACCTCAAGGTCTCCGTCTCGGACTATACAGAAACCGCCACCACTATCTCCTGGGTTGTTACCGCCAAGAACGCAAGCCATATTTTGCAAGAAGGAGTCGCGGCAAATCTGATCGTGGATGCTAAAAACAGCGCAACCTGGACCATTGATCCATCCTACGGCACCATCGGAGCGGTCTCAACAGACACCTTGCTCTATCCATTCTTAGAACCGGAAAACCACCTTGTGTCATGGAATATCGGCGACATGGACCCTGGTCAAACTGAAACCCTGACCATCACAATCCCCAAGGACGACGTTACCTGGGACGGCGATCTTTGCGTAACAGCCTTTATATTTAACTCCGATAACCCATACATCGGCAATCCGCAAGACAGAACCAACAACCAAATGAACAATAATGACGTCGACGCCGATACGGACCAATGGGACTTCAACGGCTGGGACATCTCACCAGGCGTACCGAACACCGGCCTCTTCGGCCGAGCATCGGACTTTGTCGCGCGCAATTGGCATGTCTTGCTAACCACGTACATCGGCGCAGGGCTATCAGCATGGCTCATCGTCCGCAGGAAATCAGTAAAAACAAAATAATCCCCGGCTAAACATTAAAAGCCTCTGGAGCACAGCTCAGGGCTTTTAATATAATCTCTTAGCTCCAGTTAGTGGATGCGTTCAGGGATCTGACACCTGAAGACTTCTGTTCTGTGAACTTATCACAAAGTGGCTCCCCCTTGTTTTTATGCGATTTTCTAGGTAAAAACACAAAATATTCGGCAAAAAGTGAGAAAATCTTGAAATATGCCTTCGCTCGTGCTATAATATAAGTGTGCTTGTTGAGCGCAAGCTCGTGTCTCTGCTAAGATAATCTCACGCAGGAAACGCAGGCACACCAAAGAAGACCCCTAACGGGTCTTTTTTGCTCTTCCTTGGTATCGCACACTGTAATAATGAAGCTGCCCATTCCCTATTCGGCGTAACACTACTAATATCGTCTTATGCTTAAATCTATGAGAGAGTTCGTAGAATACAATCTCCTTCTTTTCTCTATTATTAGGGTCGTTCTTTGGTATTACACGAGGTGGTGCACTAAAGCTCTTGGAATTTCTGACAACACTTTCTATGTACGACAATAAATTCAGCCTCATTCTTTGATCTGATTCAGAACGTATTCTGCCTCGCCCGTCGTGCGTAGTATGGAAAAAACCCTTGTTATTAAAAAACACGTCTTCTTCCATGAAACTAGAATATACAGTCCCAATGCGACTATACTTTATGCGCTTAAGATCTATTAGTTCTTTTATCGACATCATGTCTGTGTCGAATCTTAGTTTGTCTGGCATTACATTACAATTATAACACACTATGCAAAAGATCTATGTATTTTGCATATAATGAAATTTGGTGCTATAATGAAACTATATAAATTACATGATAACATATTGAATTTGGAACAAAGGAGAGAGATGGACAAGAAAGAACTTCGTAATGGCAGAGTAAGCGGCCTGTGTATGTATCTTGATTCGCTACTTGAGAAAAAAAGGGCTAAGAGAAGTACAATATATCCCATAAGATCAGCAGTCACAAAAGTGTTCAAGGCCGTTGAAGAGCCAGAGGATTGGCATTATGTAGACATAAGAGCAATTGACATGGACAAGTATTTTGTCAGATTTAAGAATGCAACCCCAGGTGTGTATAGTGAATCTAGCTACTACGCCTATCGAAAGAGAGTAGACCAGGCAATCTCTCTGTACAATCGATTTTTGGAAGACCCAGACTTTAATTATGTTTTTAGAGAAAACAAGAAGCCCACTAAGCGGGATCCCGTTGAGGAAAGCACAGCTAAAAAAAAGAAGCCTGTAGTTGTAGCTTCTGAACAGTCAGAGAATAGAGTGCCAGAAGCACACAAGCAGGCACAAGCTACCAGACCTTCAGTGCGGATGGCAGACTTCTCTCTTACTCTCGCGTCAAAAGAAGTTGCTAAATTAAGTCTACCGCTATCAATTACGGAGGACGATATCTCAATCATTGTTAAATTCGCTCGTTCATTAATCCAAACCAAAGATAATGATTCGAGCATAATGTAAATAAAATTTTATCCCATTGAATATGCGCATGGCCAACCTCCACCCCACGAAAACCATGTACTGTCTGAGCGCTACCGGGATGAGCACTAATAGACTCAATTCCAGCAGAGGCAGTATTCGGCGCTTGCCCACCTCGGCCATACCAATGGCTGAGAGGGTCAAAGAACGAATTGCGACTTGCCCCCGACCACCCAGTGGATTCGAGGTATGGTTTGTCTCAGACTTAGTATCGTACAAATCATCTTCATTATCCTCTGGGTGGTCGGGGGCGTTCGCTAATTCGTTCATCTCTAACCTCCCATGGTTCGTCCGAGGTGGGCAACCAGGCGATCTTGTTGGCGCAGGAATAGAAACGGCCTATGGATTCTCTGGCAACATTGGTACAGCTACAGGTTTTCGTGGGGCAGTTCGTTGTGGTTGTAAATAATGGGGCTATAAAGTAATAAAGCTACAAAATGTCGCTTCATTCGTATTGTTTCACAGATCCCCCAAGTCTTCCAGCGTTATTTCAGAACCTTGAACTCGATGATAGAAAACTACTGTTAAAATACAAAAAACCATTCGATTCAATGGTTTTTTTCGATAATAATTCCTCTTGGCTCCGAGGGCGGGATTCGAACCCGCGACCAATTGGTTAACAGCCAACTGCGCTACCGCTGCGCTACCTCGGAACATAACATAATTCTATCATATCTCCAGCTTTTTTTCAAGCCCATCTGTACCTACCTATCCCACTCCCTCGCCGGAAGTCGAATAAACTCCTCAATCCTTCCCTCTCCGTCCAGCTGCCTCAATCTATCCCCAAAGGTCGTTAGCGGAATAGTCAGCGACTCATACTCGACCCGCCCATTCGACTTTGACAAAGTTTTCACAATAAACCACGCATCGCCCGCCCGGCTCAGAAACGGCT
>WRLZ01000035.1 GCA_009777365.1 Candidatus Saccharimonadota bacterium
AATCAGGAGCGTAGATGGCAAGCGCATCCTCGTCCTAAACATCACCAGCTTCTCTCAAGATGCAGGCGATCTGGCCTATACCCAGGCCCAGCGCGCCCTCAACGATGGCGGACTTGATGGAGTTATTGTTGACCTTAGAGGTAACGGAGGTGGATACGTGCAGTCCGCACAGGCCGTCGCTGGTCTCTGGCTGAGCGGCCAGACTATCATGACCGAGCATAATATTGGCGGCTCAAGCACCTTGCGCTCCTTGAGCGGCAGAAACATCCTTGCCGACATACCAACAGTCATTATAACCAACGGCAGTTCCGCCTCGGCCAGCGAAATTCTTGCAGGCGCCCTCCGCGATCATGGCAAAGCCCAAATCGTCGGCGAGCCAACCTACGGCAAAGGCAGTATGCAAGAACTAATCAACCTCCGTGACGGCAACCACCTCAAGCTCACTATCGCCAACTGGCTTACCCCGAACGGACTATCTGTAAACGATCAGGGCCTTTCCCCCGATGAACTCGTTGAACTTTCCGTGGACGACCTGAACAACAACCGCGACCCACAACTTGACGCCGCCATAAACAAATTAACTAAATGAAAGGAGTTTTATGGATAAAGGTTTGCCCCAGAAAAAGATTTTGATTGTCGAGGACGATGGCGCCCTGTCCGGAGTCTACAAGGACCGCTTGGAGATCGAAGGATTCAAAACTCTAGAGGCGCACAATGGAGAAGACGCCTTAGCCATGGCGACCAAGGAACGCCCCGATCTAATCCTTCTCGATGTTATGATGCCGAAAATCAACGGCTTTGATGTCCTAGACATCCTGAAAAACACCCCAGAAACCATGAATATCCGCGTTATCATGCTCTCGGCTCTAGCCGACGAAGGCAATATCGTCAAGGCCGAACGCATGGGCGCTGAAGACTATATGATTAAATCCCAAGTTGTTATTGACGATATGGTCAACAGAGTCAAAGAAGTCCTGGGAATAAAGTAAATGTCATCACGCGTACTTCTGAAACTGTCGGGCGAACAACTCGGCGGAACACTCGGCAAAGGCTTCGACATAGATACCGCCAACTGGATTGCTGGCGAAATAAAACGCCTCATGGATAATGGCCTTGGTGTCGCCATCATGATTGGCGGCGGCAACTTCGTGCGGGGCGTGATGTTTGAAAGCAAAGAAATCAACAATGTCACTGCTGACAACGCTGGTATGCTCGCCACCCTAATCAACGCCACCCTGCTCGGTGACGTCTTTAAGTACAACGGTCTTGACGCCAAAGTCTTGACCAATATCCTTTGCGGCCAAGCCGCCGACGATTTCACGAACCGCCGCGCCCTCCACAATCTCGCCAAGAACCGTGTTCTTATCCTAGGCGGCGGAACTGGACGACCATACGTAACGACCGACACTGCCGCTGTCCTCTTGGCTCTTGAGCTGAAGTGCGACCTAGTTGTAAAAGCCACCAAAGTAGACGGCGTTTTCGACCGAGACCCCCAGAAATTCCCGGACGCCGAACGTCTCGCTAGCGTAACCTACGCTCGCGCCGTCGAAGATGAAAACATCCGCGTCATGGACAAAACCGCCCTAGCTACCGCCGAAAACTACAACATCCCGATCGTAGTCTGCGAACTATCCGAAAACAAACCCGGCAATATCCTAAAGGCCATCCAGGGCCAAGCTGGTACACGCATCGGATAAGAGCCGAAGTACAAGACTGCATTTGCATCGCCGACTATAGTATGTTATGATTGACTCATGATCTTCTTAGAGAATGTATCAAAACACTATTCAAGGAGTAAAACAGGACTCCCCGCTCTAAAAAACATCAACCTAAATGTTGGTGCGAACGAGTTTGTAGTCCTCGTTGGGTCATCTGGCGCTGGCAAATCAACCATCCTCAAGATGATTACTCGCGAAGAAAAACCAGATAAAGGTAAAATTATTGTTGGCGGTATCGACTATGCAGACCTTCGTCCACGCCACATCCCCTTCCTCCGCCGCAAAATCGGAGTGGTTTTCCAAGATTTCAAGCTTCTACCCAAGCGTACGGTTTTTGAAAATGTCGCTTTCGCCATGGAAATTGCCGGCATGACTAACCGCGAAATCAAACAATCCGTTCCAAAAGCCATCGAGCTTGTCGGGCTTACCGGCAAAGAGTCCAGCTTCCCGCACCAGCTTTCCGGGGGCGAACGCCAACGTGTCTCTATCGCTCGCTCAGTCGTCCGCCAGCCCAAAATCCTAATCGCCGACGAACCAACCGGCAACCTCGACGTCCGACACAGCTGGGATATTGTAAGCTTGCTTGAGAAAATAAACAACTGCGGAACAACCGTCCTCCTTACGACCCACAACATGGAGATCGTCAAGAAACTAAAGCGCCGCGTCATCATCGTAGACAACGGACAAATCGTCTTCGACAAACGCACCGGCTCGGTTGAGATCCCGCAACAGCGGAGAGGACTAAAATAATGAGCACAAAAAAACCATCATCAACCACCTCCAAGCGGCCTTCCGCCTCCAGTAAATCCACAGGAAGAGGCGCAAGCAAAGGTCTCGAAGAAATTATGAGCTCCATCAACGCCAAAAATAGCAGTAAGCCGCTTTCTCGCGACGGAGCATTGTTCGTTAGCGAAAGCACCAAAAACTCCGTCCTCTCATCCGAGCGAGTTTTGACCGAAGACAGGCGTCGCCATCCCGGCCATCTGACCTCTGGCGTCCAGAAAAAAACCAAGCAAATCTCTCGCCGAACTCTCAGGGCCCTAACCAAATATAAGCCGCGCAGACTCATCTCCGTTACCAGAGTCCATAAATACGGCATGATTAACTTCACCCGCAACGCCTGGCTCTCTCTCGCCTCCATCACCATCATGATTATCACCCTCCTCATCATGTCGGCGACCATCGTTACTCAACGCGTAGCTACCGACACCGTCGAAGCCATCAAGCAACAAGTCGACATGTCGATCTATCTCCAACAATCCACTTCCCCGCCGGATGTCAATACAATCCTCGAGGGAATCTGGGCGCTTCCAAGCGTTACCGACGTCAAATACACCTCCTCCCAAGACGCTCGGCAAGACTTCATCCATAACAACCTCAACAATGCCGACGCCATGGCCGCCGTCAAAGAAGCCGAAAACATGTTCCCTGGCATTATCAATATCCAAGTCGCAGACATCAACGACACAAGTGAATTGGAAAACTTCATCATAGAAAATCACGTTGCGGCCGCGAACCTAGACCGCTCTCGTCCGCCCAGCTTTGCTTCCGAGCGACGTGCGGCCATAGATACGATCGCCCGCGCCTCCAATGCCATCCAGATCGCAGGGCTCATCGCTGGCGGAATCTTCATAACCATAGCCATTCTTGTCATCTTCAACACCATCCGCATGTCGATCTTCAGCCGCCAAGACGAAATCTACATGATGTCGCTCATCGGCGCCTCAAAGTCCTTCATCCGTGGTCCATTCATTGTCGAAGCCGCCATCGGCGGTCTACTCGCCGCTATCGTAGCCGGCTTCATACTCCTCGGCGTCTTGCCTCGAGTTCTCACCATCCTCATCAGCCACGAAGTCGCCGCCGAACCAACCTTCAACTGGATCCAAAACAACCTAGTCTTGTCATTGGGCGGCCTCTACCTGGCTGGCACCCTCCTCGGCATGATCGCCGCCCTCGTCGCCACCAAACGCTACTTGAAATAATTCCTCGCGAAGCGCCGAAGCGTTAAAAACCCTGCGCCATATTGCACGCAGGGTTTTTGAAAAATAATAAGGAGGAGGTTTAGAGTGCCGTTTCGGACACTCTCGAGTTGTGCCCGAAAGCTACTATGCTTTCTTACCAGCCGTATTTCGTGTTTTTCTTCTGCGTTTCGGTCAAGCGACCGAGGTTCTCGTCGTCCCGCCGCTGTTTTTGCTGCAAATAACTCTCATTTTGAGTCGCGGGCTGCTTGCCGGTTCCTTGGCCTGATTCGCGTAAACGTCTCTGGCTTGCATTCTGATCAGGCTTACCAAAAAGCCCGCCGTTGCCGAATATAGACACATAAATCACTTCCTTTCTAAAGGTAATCAATCCGCTTTTTAGCGGCGTAATATAATCCGTAGAACGAATTTCCCCATTCTACCAGTATATTATAGCACAACGCAGCGAAAAAGTCAAGAGAAAGCTTGATTTCTCTTGCACTTTTGAAGCAAGGCCGTGCAATGCCAACGAAGCTGGGATAGCACAACGCAGCGAAAAAGTCAAGAGTTTTTGGCAATTTCTTTATCCTAACAGTAGTAGAAATCCCTACTCCCCTAGCAAATAATCCTCAAAACTCATCATCCCATTCGACCTTTTTCGGAGCTCCGCCTCATCCGGCCTCGAAAAGTCCAATTTCTTCACTCTCTGGCTGACAATCTTAAGTAGATCCCTAAACCTCTTATCAAGTTTTTCATCAAACTCAAACTCTATCGGCGGCAAAATCATCCCCGATTCCGCATCTCGCGCCGTAAAGTTCAAGCTCCCGCCCACTACACGATACCCCGCATAGCGCTTATCATTCTCCAGCAGAAGCTTATAGAAATAAAGCTGCCAACGATATTTGTATAGCCCAAGCTTACTATCTGAATATTTCGCGTGCGGCTCTCCAGTCTTGAAGTCCAAGATTCGCAAAATTTTCGTAGCATCATCCCTCAAAACATAATCAATCCGCCCCGTTATCTGCACGCCATTCCAAAACGTCGAAATAGCCACCTCGCTTACATCGTCTGTTTCCGGCAAAAACAAACTCGGAGCAAAAGCCACATAATCCTTTAGGCTCCCGAGACAATGCGTAGAATATTCCTCCAGCCGATCCTGTCTTAAATTAGTCTTATTCTCTATGTATTCACGAATAAACCCAGCCAACTTCTCGTCATCCGGCGCCCGCCCCTCCCGCTTCACGAATTTCCCATAATAATCCAAGGCGTTGTGCGTTACGTTCCCCAATTCCACCTTTGCGTCAAATATCTTCGGCATAGCAAAAAGCAAATCCGCCTTGAACACATCCGGCCCAGCATAATCCAAGTCCAAATATTTCAAAAAACTCGAAGCACTCATCCTAAATCTCGCGACCTTCTCCTGCAATATCACATTGACATCCACCGAGCTCTCCTCCCGCTCCATCCATTGATACAGCAACCCCTTCGTGATATTCTTCCGCAAACTCTTCTCATCAATCTCCACCTTCTCCGGCTCCATTATCC
This sequence comes from Candidatus Saccharimonadota bacterium, assembly GCA_009777365.1. Taxonomy (GTDB): domain Bacteria; phylum Patescibacteriota; class Saccharimonadia; order Saccharimonadales; family Saccharimonadaceae; genus WRLZ01. The sequence goes on from WRLZ01000035.1 coordinate 5,222, forward strand.
CGTTTAAGAACCCGATCGGGTCGAGATCCCCACCCTTTCTGTCATTTTCCGAGTACGTCATGACCAAATTATTTTTCGCCCGCGTCACGGCCACGAAGAATAGCCTCAGCCGCCCAAACTCATCACTATTCGCCCTCGAAATCGACACCAAGTTTTCTGGCCGCGGGAAGCTCGCATTATTGCTTCGTTTATTATTCCACCCATTCTCCGAGCAATTAAGCATAAACACATAATCAAACTCCAACCCCTTCGAGCCGTGCGCCGACATGACTTGAATCGCGTTACCAAGATTCTTGAAAGGGTTTTTATCAAGCACTCGAATCCCCGCCTCTCGACAATCTTCCACATATTCCAAAAATTCCCCCAACGAAAAGTCATTCTTCTCCATCGCCTCCACCAAATTATTCCAAATCGTCGTCACGTGCGAAAGAGTATTATACAGCCCAGGATTTTCAAAGTTATCCTCCACTGGCTTATACAGATAATCTATTATCTCCGCAATCACCACCTTCGCCGTCTGACTACCGAGCGCCGTCGCCCACGCGAACACTCGAGAACCCACTTCTTGCAACTTCTCATCTTGGGTCTCGGAAGCCTTGTCGAGCATATACTTCTGCCAAGAAATCTTCTGCTCATGCGTCTCGCTCGCGATCTTCAGAATCGTCTTTGGTGCAATACCCAGCCTCTCTATGCCCAGCACCGGCAACCAAAGATGATTGGAAGGCAAACTCTTGCTCACAGCATTGATCAGCCTACAAAAGTTCAAAATCTCCTCCATCTCCCGACTCTCGAGAATATTCTCGCGCTTCTCATATTCCGTCGGCAAATCTTTCTCCAATATATACGGCATAAAATCCATCAAAATCTCATGCCTCGGCGCAATCACCGCAATACTCGCCAAAGAATCGCCCGAAGCAATCTTCGCAATCTCATCCGCCACCCACTGATATTCCATAAGCGGCGCCTTGAATTGCTTGAACGAAATATCCGCACCCTTCTTTCGGAAGGCATCCAATTTTTCCGAAGACTTTTTCGCCCGCTCACTCTCCGGCACTTGCGTAATGATTTTCTCTGCAAGCTCCAATATCTCACTATGCGAACGATAATTCGTCTTCAGCGTAATCTGTTTCGTACCCTCATAATAATTCCTAAAGTCAATCAGGTTATGCGATAAAGCCCCCTGAAACGCCATGATTGCTTGGTCGTCATCTCCCACCGAAAGCACATTTGGCGAATCTCCATGCGGCAGAGTCGTGAGTAGCCGCACCAACCTATCCTGGTCTGGGTTTGTATCCTGGTACTCGTCGAGCAGCACGAATTGGTATCTCTCCTGCAAAGTATATCGAAGATCATCATGCGTCTCCAACGCATGAATCGCGCGTAGAATCATATCGTTGAAATCATAAAATCCATTCGCCCGCATCGCCTCCGAATACATGCGATATATCCCAGCCAAGCTAAGCAACCTCCCAGAAATCGTCTCGCTCTGCAAAACCGCCTTGTTATGTGAATTTCGCTTTAAGTTTTTAGTCTTAAATTCGCTGAGAGGCTTAGTCTTGCCCGTTTCTTCCGCTACCCCGATAGCCTCGCCTAGTTCCTCGATTAGCAAAGTTATATAACTTTTGACGTGTCCATTTCCAGTAGTAATTTCCGTCTTATCGCAAAGTTGTATAAGTTTCTCCAGCGCACCAGCGAAGATCGGCAAGGTTGTCTGAAGCTTCGGGCTTATCCTCGGCGGAAGATCTTCAAAGGCCTCCTTCACCGCCTCCGCGTCCGCCAAATTCTGCTCGGCA
>WRLZ01000036.1 GCA_009777365.1 Candidatus Saccharimonadota bacterium
TCACGAGCCCTTCCAAGCACCTTCGTCGCTGACATCAACATCACCGGCCTATCCCAAGAAGAAATCATCGACAAATTACAATCGAAATTTTCCAATACCAAAATTAACATCATCTCTGGCGAAACCCGCACCACCACAACCATTGACAGTCTCGGCATAGAAATTGATTACCTCGGAACCGCCGAAAGAGCCATAACCCTCCTAGGCAACCGTTCATTCTTTTCAATCTTCAATCCTACTCGAAAATCAATCGAAATCATCGCGAACTACGACACCGCCAAAGCCAGGAACCTCCTCAGCAAAAACTTTGCCAACATTGAAGTGTCCCCCACAAACGCAGAGGTAATCTGGAATGCCGGAAAAAATATCTTTGAAGTAGTCCCATCATCGCGTGGTCTACAGCTCTCCGCCAACACCATCACATCTCGCATCGTCTCATTCCTATCATCAATCGATTCCATCGACATCTACGCCGAACCAATCGAGGTTATCCCCGAAATCGAGACCCCCGACGCCGACGTCATCAAGGATTATCTAAACAAAGAAGTCCTTGGTCTCGACATAAATATCCCGCCAATCGCCAATACCCACTCCGCCAACGTCATCCGCTCTCATGCTTCGCTAGCACTACATAACGCCGAGGTAAGCAGCCACCAAGACATCGCCCGCACCGCCACCTCCGCCCTAATCCGCCAATCCAACTAGTTCTCATTCAACCCCTCTATCGAATCCTCTGGGTGGTCGGGGGCACATGCTTCTTCCATTAACACTAGCCAACCATGGCTGGTTAGGGGTGGCTTCTCTGGTAGCGTACCCCTATCCAGCTCTGGCATAGAATCTCTCGCCAGCTCTAATGGCCTAGTAGTCGGCAACAACCATGTCGTAGCTATCGGTTTTCGTGGGGAGGGCAATCCTGGGAACAAGACTACTATAAATAAAACCCGCCCCGAAAGGCGGATTTCAACATAAAGCAGCTATCTACTTCGCATACTCAATAGCCCTAGTCTCTCGAATCACATTAACCTTAATAATCCCCGGATACTGCATAGTACTCTCAACCTTATTCGCAATATCTCGCGCAAGCTTCAGTGCCGACAAATCATCAATAGCCTTTGGCTCAACAATCACACGAATCTCGCGCCCAGCCTGAATCGCAAACGCCTTATCCACACCAGCAAAACTCCTCGCCGCATCCTCAAGCCCCCTCATCCTCTCCGCAAAGTTCTCCGCCGTGATATTACGCGCACCAGGCCTTGCCGCACTGATCGCATCAACAATCTTCACAATCACAGCCTCCGGCGTTGTCGGCTCCACATCCTCATGATGCGCCTCCATCGCATGAACAATCCTTGCATCAATACTATACTTCTTCGCAAGCTCCGCACCAATCTCCGCATGCCGCCCCTCAGTCTTATGCGAAACCGCCTTGCCAATATCATGAAGAAGCGTCGCCGTCTTCGTAATCCGTACATCCGCGCCAATCTCCGCCGCAATCATCCCCGCAATATGCGCCATCTCCACCGAGTGAAGAAGCACATTCTGCCCATACGAAGTCCTATATTTAAGCTCTCCCAAAAGCCGTACCAACTCACGCGGCAGCCCCACAACTCCCACTTCCCTCGCCGCATCCTCCCCGGCAATCGTGATCTCCTTGTTCACCTTCTTCTCGGCCCGCGCCACGGCGTCCTCAATCGACGCCTGATTTATCCGCCCATCTTTTACAAGCATCGTCAAAGTTTCCACTGCAATCGCCCTCCTCACAGGATCATAAGTACTCACAACAATCATCCCCGGCGTCTCATCCACCATCACATCCACCCCAAGAAGCTTCTGCAAAGTCTGAATATTCCGCCCTTCCTTACCAATAATCTTACCCTTAATATCACTATCCTCAGGCATCCGCACATTCGCCACAGTCCTATCCGCCACAACTTCCGAACTCATTCGCTCCATCGCCGTAAGGAGTATCGTCTGCGCCGCTTCATCAGAACTCTCGTTCAGCTCCGCCTGCTCCTTCGTCACCAACCCAAGCAAATCTTCCTTGATCTCTCGCTCCGTCATCGTCATCAATTTGTCTTTCGCCTCATCCTTAGAGAGCCCAGCAATCTTCTCCAACTTCTCCATCGCCGAAGCACGAATATCCTTGATCTCATTCTTCAGCCCATCAATCGCACCCTCTTCTTTCCGCATTTTTTCCGCACGCTCATCAAGCTGCTCGAGCTTCCGGTCAAGATTCGTCTCCCGTTCCGTCAACCTCTCTTCCGTCTTTTTCCATTCCTTGCGGTATTCACTCTCTTCCTTTTTCAAATCATCCTTGATTTTTATAGCCTCACCCTTCGCCGCAAGCACAACATCGCTGGCTTCATTTTTAGCCTTTTTCGCAATCTCTTCCGCTTCGCTTTTGGCTTTCTTCACAGTCTCATCAGCCCTAGCTTTCCCGCCACTAACCTGCTTCTTATTATAATAAATCGTCGCGCCAACACCAACCCCGGCACTCACAATCGCCGCCAAAATTATCCAAATTGTCATCTATTAACTCCATTTTCTACAAACCTCAAAATGTTCATATGAGATACAAGGAAGGATCAAAGCGCACAAGCGAACCGTACATAACACACGGAGAGCGCGCACCAGAGATTCTGACACAGTAGTTCACCAAACAGATAAAGCTTGCTTTTATATTCTTAAATTTAGGCCTTCGCCTACCCCAATTGTACCATATATCGCACTTTATTTCAATCAAGTCCCGCTATTTTTCATACGACAAACAGTCTCTCATTGTACATTATAGCACAAATGCCCCCAAAAGTCAATAGATTTAGCCAAAAATACACCCATAATCAAGCAAAAGCCAATTTTTACAGTAGTAACTAACTACTTCCCCAAAATCCTAAACATCTCCTGCTTATACATCTCAACCCCTGGCTGATCAAACGGCTCCACCCCCAGCGTATACGCACTTATCGCACACGAAAGCATCATAAAGTAATAAAAATACCCAAGACTCTTAGCCGAAGAATCCGGCAACACCAATGAAATATTCGGTGTATTCCCTCTCGCATGCGCCAATTTCGTCGCCTCAAGCGCCGACTTCTGCACGTAAGCAAGCGTCTTCCCATCCAAATACTCCAACCCATCCAATTCCCCAGAAGAAGCCTCAAGCGGCAACTCATCCGCACCAGGAATATCGGCAAATTCAACAAATGTCTCAAAAAGAATCGGCGACCCATCTTGCACAAATTGCCCAAGCGAATGGAGATCCGTCGAATACATCGCCGACGAAACCCAAAGCCCCTTCCCGTCCTTACCCTCAGATTCCCCAAAAAGCTGCTTCCACCACTCCATTGCAAACCCGAAACTCGGCTCCCAGCTTGCCAAAAGCTCAACTTTCTTATTATCCCGATAAAACAAATTCCGCACGGCCGCATATTGCATCGCCGCATTATCTCCAAACTCCCCGCCCATCAAATCCCGAGAAGCCTCATACGCCCCATCCACTAATTCGCGAGCCGTTCCAACCCCACAAGCTATCGCAATCGGCAACATCCCCACAGGCGTAAATATCGAATATCTCCCCCCAATATCATCCGGCACCACAAACATCCCATAATTCTTCGCCTTCGCGACATCATGAAGAACCCCCTTATGAGCATCCGTGATCGCCACAATATGCTTGTTCGCTTCCGCCCCGTACTTCTCATGCGCCAATTTCTCAAACATATTAAACGCCAAAGCCGGCTCCAAAGTCGTCCCGGACTTGCTAATCACGACCACATACAAATTCTCCGCCTCCACCGCAATCTTATAAGTTTTCACGAGCTCACGATTGCTCATATGATTTCCAGCATAAAGAACCTCCACTCCCTCATCCGCTCCAGCCGCCTCAATGAACGACCTCGCCCCCAAATACGACCCGCCAATCCCGATAACCAGTAACGTCACCTTCGAGCCAGAAGTCCGAATCTCCTCCGCAAGCCCAAGAACTCTTTCCAATTCCGCATCCCCCTTGCTCAGCCTCTCCGGCAAATCCAGCCACCCCATCATCTCGCTCTCCCGCCGAACAAGCCTCCCGAAGCTCTCCATAATCTCCGGCCGAATCTTACCCAAATCACTCTCCCCTATGCCACTCTTATGAATATCCAACTTTATCATCACTCATCGCCTCCGTTCTCTATGCCTCAAGTCTAACACAAACCCCATATCGGATCAACCATCCTTAAACCCTCTAGGCGACTAGTGACGTCCACTGGCTTGTTCTTCTCTGGCTCTCCATAGTTCCTTCCATAGCAACCAGTCGGGGCGGTAGCGCCGCAGGCTCTTTAGTAGCGCAGTGCGGGTTCCCCGCGCTAGCGAATGCAGCCTTCATATTATTGTTTTCGTGGGGTGAGTTTAACAAAGCCTAATCCCAAAAAAACTTCGCCTCAAACTTCGGCAACTTAATATTCAATATATCCGCTACAACCGAAAGAACATCCCCGGCAATCGACTCCCGACTCCGAAGCTCGCCACTCTTATCAACACAATCTACCACCATCAAATTATACCTCGCCGCAATCTCCCGATACGCCACACTCGCCGCCCTAAGAATCCTCTCATCCTTCTCATGCTCATCTTTCTTGCGCTTATCCATCAGCCCCATACTCGTCTCAACCGGAACCTCCAAATAAATCCCAATATCCGGCCTCGGCAACCCAAGCAACCCATACTCCAAAGTATCCAGCCAATCATACCTCTTCTGCCTCGTCTCTCCATTGACCGTCTTGCTGGCCTGATACGCCATATTGGAAAACACATACCTATCCAAAACAACATGCACTCCGCTATCAATCATATTCCGTATCTCGCCAATGTTATACAACCTGTCCGCCGCATAATAAAGCGACGCCACCCGCCAATCTACATTCCCCGCACCCTCCCTGAAGTAACTCTCGGAAATCTCGCTCTTCCCCAGATACGCTCCCCCAACAACCTTCCCCGTTGCTGAACTGTACCTCGGAAAATCTCGCGTCTCCGCCTTCACCCCAAGCGCATTCAAACTCGCCACAAGCAGACTAGCCTGGGTCGCCTTCCCAGCACCATCGCCCCCTTCTATTATAATAATCTTACCTTTTCTCAGCCTGGGCACATCTACCTCTCTTCTCCCACCCCAAACCTACCTTCATTCTATATAATAATACACCAACCCACACCCTTTTTCAAGCCTCACCTCACCTCCACTCCGTCTCAAACCAGTCCACCTCGAATCCTCTGGGTGGTCGGGGGCAACCATTCGTTCCATAGAGGAAATTGCTCCATGGCCTCAGCGTGGTGGCGTCTCGACCAGTACGATCAGCGCAGGGATTGAGCGCCTTTGGACTGCCGATGGCATAGGGTACCCTAACGCCGGTTTTCGTGGGAGCCGAAGCTTAATTTCTGAGTTGAGCACACCGTCATGACGTTGTAATTTTTATCAACATTTCCAGAGCAAAATCTAACCACCCGTTTATCGAGGGATTTTGCGTCTGGCAAACATGTTGTAAAAATTACAACAATTCGTCGGACGCAGTGCGAAAAACAGAATTAAGCTTCGGCCCAAACACAGAAACCTACTTCTTACTATTCCCCGTCTTCTCATAAACCTGACTAGTTAATCTATACAGCCTCTGTATTCCATTTTCCAGTTGAAAATAATGCCGAATATACGCCCCCTCGAGAAGTACAAGAAATAGCGCAAGCACCCCGCTTGAAATATTAAGCAGAGTCCCATACACGCTCCCATCAAAAAACGGCAACAGCCAAATCCTCGCTAGTACCGCCACAATCGCGAGCACCGCAAAAAACAACATTATAATTAGATGCACCTGCCTCTCGTGCTGAAACTCGCTAATCTTCTGCTTATGATAATCCCAAAACCTCTTCGGAATATCCTTCTTGTCCTGCTCAAGCACCCTAGTCGCGTACGCTTCGTATTCCTTCAGCCTCTTCTCCATTACCACCCCGCCGCTCCATTAGTTTCACCATTCACGCTCGGCGTATCCCACCAATCCAATTGACCCGTTACCGCCTGATTTATCAACCTCTGAATCGCCGTAAACCTAAACTGTCCTGCCAATGGCTGCCCGGTTCCATCAACCACCGAATAATTCGGCCTCTCATCATTTAGAAGCGGAATACTCTTCGCCCTAGATGCAATATCTCCTTCAGCCGAAAGCGACTCCGCCAAATCTATCAGCGTCCTAATCTCGGAAACCTTAAATGTAGTCTGTATGTTCCGGCCAAGCGACGAGATCAACTCCAAGACCTTGTTCGGATTTCCTATAAAATTCGTCTCTTTAGCCTTCTCCGCTATAGCTATCAAAATCCTCTGCTGGTTCACCTCCCGATCAAAATTCGACCTCGAAAGCCCATACCCTCCAGCCGCTCCTCGCGCCCTCGCAAGCGCCAATGCATGAACCCCATCCAAATGCACCACCTCGTCCTTCTCATACCTCACAAAGAAACATGTGTACGGTCCGTTCGGACACGCCCAGTCGAAATTCCTGTCCAAAATCCCTCTTGGATCGCCGTCGTTCGCCACCTCAACCGTAACCCCCCCAAGCGTATCCACCACATCAATAAGCACCCGAAAATTCACATCCACAAAATACTGAATATCCAACCCCAATATCTCACTCACAGTCGCACGCGTAATATCGGACGCGCTCTCGAACGTCGCACCTGGCTCTTCCAGCGCACAAGGATATGTCTCATTCAATTTCCCATACCACGTCCCTAGCCACCCGCTACATTCATGCATCACTTCCATATCCCTAGGAAGAGAAATCATAAAGACATCACCATCCTCTTCACTAAACGAAAGCACCATCATCGTATCCGTTAATCCTGCCCCGGGATGGCTCTTGTCCTCTTCGCTAAACCCGTCAGTCCCCACAATCAAAATATTTGTCCGCCCATTCTGGTCTTTCTTCAATGGGTCTTTCCTCACAAGGTCAAAAATATTCCCGCC
>WRLZ01000037.1 GCA_009777365.1 Candidatus Saccharimonadota bacterium
GTTCCAAATTTCGGTCCCTCCACTCGTCGGCACAAAGAACAAACTGGCGTGTGCATTAGGCTGATTTAGTGTATCCAGGGAAAAGCCAGACCCTGGATTTATCAATTGCCATCTCATAACCGGCGGCTCGGTATTGCCCCAAGCATCCTGCTCAGGGAAACACCCCAATCCTCTATCATCACAGCGATTGCTTATTACTGGGTCTACCCCATCAGCGTCTGCCGACCTCCACCACCTGATAATAATATCTGTTACTTCTTGCTGAAACCGAAGCGGCACAATGAGCGACGGCTGTTGCGACGAAATCTGCGCCAAAAAGTCTGGTGTGGATGGCTGAATCGTTACGCAAGTATAAGCTTGATCCAAAGCTGCCGACTCTCCATCGCCAGACGCGAACCCCTGATCAAGCCCAGTCTCTGGACGGCCTACACCACCCACGTTTCCAAGTCTTGCAATCTGAACCGTATCGCAACCACCTTGCTCTATCGCATCTCGCACATTAGAACAAATTAGCCCCCTAGCCACTCCGCCCGCCGGCCATCCTCTGCTTGCACACTCCTGATACGCCAGAACCACAACCTTAGCATCCTCCACCCCGGCCATCGCCGAGTCAAAGGCGCTATTCGAAAGGTCTTGATTCCTCGCGGCAGTTTGCTCTCCCATCATTATCCTTAGAAACCCTAGGCTTATAATCGAAAGCAACATCGTCGTAAAGATTACAACATATAGCGAAACTGAACCTTTCCTCATATTCATATTACAATTATACCCTTTCTTTTCTAATTTTACAAGCATTATTGACTACTCCCCATCGCCCTCTGGCTAAAATTAAACTTATTCACCGAACAATAATACTCTTGCATCTCCACGGCTTCGCTTGGCACCGTGCACTCAGGATTCATGCCCGTAAGCTGAACCCCGCCCATCGTTCCAAGCACGAAACTCCCGCTATAGAAAACCTGCCCATTTATTCGATTTATATTTTGCCCCTCCTCAATCTCGAAAACCACAAAATTATACAGTATCAAATTCTCTTCCGCCGCATTAATCAACTCCACCGGACTATCTCTGTCGCGAATATGTGGCCTTCGTAGCCCGCTAGGATCGCCCGCGTCCAGCGCACAATAATCTCGGTTAAAGTCCACAACCTTCACCAACCTCACGGCATTACCATTCCAAGTATTTATCTCATTATTATCAATTCCCCTTGGATCAATCCAGTTCGGGTCCGTGGAGCCAATCCCCGCCGCTGCCTGAGCCGCGACAACACTAGGGTGAAGATTCCAAACATAACTCACCAGCCCTGTGCAGAATCTACGTCGACTGTGGTTATAGTATGCAGTAGCATTAAAGTTAAAGGCATCAACGCCGTAGCCGATATTACAGTCTGCTGGAAACCTAGGGTCGCTCTCTGGGATAAATCCTCCTGCTTCTGACAAGCAACCCCTCGCGCCAGTCTCATCATACCCATTCGACCGAACATCCATAGACCCAAACGTCGGAGACGCCGCTATCGACCTGCTGAGGTCGTCGATAATATTCCTGGCCGACTCATTCACATTCTTCACGGTAATCCCCTTTGCATAAGTCTCGCCAACATTCCGAACCAAAACCGCAATCGCAACCAGAAGTAGGCCGACAAAAGCCATAGCCAACATTGTCTCAACAATTGTAAAACCCTTTTTCATATCTTTTCTCATATTATCTCCTACCTACTTTCAAAATCCATATCATACACCCTTACTATCGTTCCCAATGTCGTAGCCACGGCCCTTCCCGGAGACATCCAGCACGCTCGAATATGAAAATCTATGACCGGTAGCCGTGAAGGATCAATCTGCACAGCAGTTACCCAGAGTCCCTCGACCCTAAGCACCACATTCGCCGCTGACTGCACCAAAACCTCATTCGTATCCGTTCCGGCTTCGTCCAACACGTTACCATAAACCACCCTCGGGAATAGCGACGTCGTCGTGAATCTGGTAATATTCCTTATGATTGTGTTATTCATATCATTCGGATCTATTACGCGTGTATTGAGCGCAAACTGTCTGCCGCTTGCGCCGCTCGGCAAATTATGCACAAACGCCGTCGAAGTTGGATCCGTCGGATCAGTCGAGCAAGACCCAGCTCCTTCAGGGATATTCTCACTTACATACCTTGGCACCTCATGTACAATCTGCTCGGTAATGGCGTTCCATAGCCCCGTATAGTTTCGGTTCGCAACTGGCAAATTGCGCTCCGACTCGTAAGCATCATGAATAAACCGAATAACCTCCGCCTGCGCGTCCATCTCCTGCCTCGCCAAGGTCAACTGAAGCGACGCCGTCCCCGTTGCCAACCCCTGGTTCATCATAGTAATCGTCAGTATCGAAACCATCGCAAACACCGTAATCGCAAAAATAACCTCAATAATCGTATCGCCACGCCTCATCTTCTGAGGCTCCCGCCCTCGCATCTTCTTTAATTTATTAAGGACATCTAACATCGAAATTCCCTCCATCTATATTATGCGTTCCGCCAACCGGATCCTGTTCCAATAGTTGAACCGCCGAAGCATTTGATCCGCCCTGCGTAATAGCCAATATCCTCTTCGATCTCGCTCCCCCGAGCTGCCAACTATCCGGTGAACCAATACACATAAACTTAAACCGCCTAGGGTCGCCCATATCCCCGCTCGGCCCCTCAATAGCATCCAATACATTCCTCGCATCGCTCACAATCCGCTGAAGCCCATTCCCGCTACTAGCCGCAGACGCATCTCTAGAAACCATTACCGCATTATTATCCCCAGTCAAAATGTCATCGTTATCTGTAGGATACGTCGGAGAAAACGCACTCTCTAGCCCCACCGCAGTTAGGTCATCGTTATAAAGAAAAGTCATTATAGTTCCGCTTATCGGCAACCTTAGGATCAACATTGCCCCACGCACGTCAGGGCTGGAAGCCGTCGTGCCATGAGAACTTGCAACACTTGGCGTTTCCAATCCACCCCCCCACTCTATATGATAATCATGGAAAGGCACAACTCTCCTGAGCCCAACCCCTCCCAATACCTCGTAATCATCCAAACCCCCCAGACCAGCACCCCCAATCTCAAAAAGCGCATCACGATTATAGTCCTCACCCACCACCCAGCTATACCGGACGAAGCACCTCCCCGTTCTTTCAGCAGGATTAGTGTTGCACTCCCCATTCCCAAATTCCAATATCATTCCATAAATCACACAACCGCTTCGCCCCAAGTGAGCATTCCCGCCACCCGGATTTGTCCCGCAAGACCCTGCCGGCAAAGTCCCCTCGCGCCAATTCTGAATATTCGTTCCAAAATCATACTGCCCCTGCACAAAGTCCACAAAGTTAAACACCGCATCATTATACCGCCTCCGCGCCAAGTTATTCCCCTGCGCCGCTATCAACCCAACAAAAAGCGCCCCGGAAATCGCCAGCACCAATATAACCTCGATAATCGTAAATCCTGTTTTCTGCCCAATTTTCATATATCTATCTTACCACCAAAATATTCTATTTGCAAGCCTTAGCGAACAAATGCCGCAGACTCTTTAGTAGCGAAGCCAGATTAACTTCAACCGAACGACTGCAACCTAAAACAACCCAATACCCATGAGCAAATTCTGCGACAAAAACACCACAAAAAACGCCAGCACAATAAACGGCCCAAAAGGAATCTGCTTCCTCCCCAACCGAATCATCGGCACCGCCACAATCGACGCCAAAAAATTCGCCAGAAATAATAACACAAACGCCAAAAACGGATGCCCGAGCACGATCGCCACCGCTAGCATCAATATAGGATCTCCCGACCCAACCCACTTCTCGTTCGATACTTTATACAAGAAAAAATAAGTCCCCGCCAGAATCATCACCGAAATCGCGATATTCATTAGCTGATCGAAGACCATACCCTCCCCCCCGCTATGGCTCACGACCATAGCGGTTACTCCGTACATTATAGCACATATCACCGCAAATGTCAATGCTTTATCGGGAAAAAGCCCATATTTTGCATCAAAAATCCCCAAAAACACCAAATTCACCAGTAGTACTAGGAAAATCAAGAAAATCATCCAATTTTCCGGGTTTCCAAGAGAAAACGGGAAAAACAGGTACGCCAGCACAAACGCCACTCCCATCAACACCTCCCCCAATATCTCCATATACCCGATCTTAGCCTTGCAATACCTACACCTCCCACGAAGCCTCACCCAACTAACCACCGGCACCAAATCCTTACTCGCCAGCCTCTTCCCGCACCCCAAACAGTGCGACCATTTGCTCCTATCTCCCCGTTTCGCGCGACCTACATTAGCCACCACGAACGACCCCAAAATCGCCCCCAAAACAAACAAACTTATCGCAAAAAACACCATCATGTATTCATTGTATCACAAATCCAACGAAGCCGCCTCAAATAAAACCCGCCCCCAAGGAGCGGATTTTTTATAGCAATATCTTATTACTAGTTATTTATACAGATAACACCACCACCTTCAAGGTTGTAGATAAGCGCAAGCCTGTTGTTACCACCAGTTGAAGCGATAGGTGTTTCACCATCACACTGCGCGTTCAAGATGACACCGATAACATGCCCACCATCCCCTGGCCCTGTCATAGCAGGGTTAAAGGTAGCAAGAGGATCAACCCTAAACGTATAAGGCGTACCATCTGGGTCCTGGAATATATCGCCACCAACCAGCAGGTACTGAGGAATAAGCGTGTTGTTAAACTCAGCAGTATCTCTCGGCACCCTTCCTCGGTTATTGGTCTGGAAGTTATTGACCGCTGTTTGTGCACGAGCAATATCATTCCTCCTCTGTGTATCCCTCTGGCTTCGCTGCAACGCAGGGAGCGCGATAAACACCATCATGAAGATCAAACCGGCAATCGCCAAGACCAACACAACTTCAATAATCGTAAAACCTTTTCTCTGTTTCATTTTTTTCCTGTTCCTTTCTTTTACTTTCCTGTCGCACAATCAGCATTGCACGACATTTGGTTTATGTTCTAAGTATATAACATTTTTTGAGTAATGCAAGCCTTTTTTGCAATTTTCTCGACTTTTTTGTCAAACCCCACACCTTAGCTCTATTTTCCAATATCGTAAAATGCTGATTTCACGACTTAACAAGAAAGGAAAACATGCAAAAAGTCAAAACACAAAGTGCCGAAGGCCCTTTAGGAGCCACACGAAAATCACAATCTTCAGACTCCGCTCGGCCGCGGCATAAAAAAGGCTTCACAATAATCGAGGTGGTATTAGTTCTCGCCATAGCTGGGCTCATCTTTATGATGGTCTTCATCGCCCTGCCAGCTCTCCAAAGAAGTCAACGCGACACCCAGAGGCGAAACGACATAGCGCGCATGCAAACCGCCATCAACAACTTCCAAACCAACAATCGGGGTAGGCTCCCCACCGACTGGGACGCATTTCTAGAAAACTATCTCCTAATTGGTGGCGATCAGTTTGAGGATCCAACTGGCAACCCATACCAAATAGTAGTCGGTACAGCAAACGATGTCATACCACCCTTTGGCGACTGGCAAATCCAAGTCATCACAAACGCAGTGTGTGGACCAACAGAGGACACCCTAGATACTAATAATCAAGGCGTCAACAAAGTCGCTATCCGTTATGACCTTGAAGGCGGCGGAAGCGTCTGCCTAAACAACTAGCCCATAACCCACCAAATCCCCCAACCGGGGGATTTTTCTTTCCGTCATTTGCCTCCCGCCCAAGTTTCTCCCCCAATGTTTGCATTTTGGAGAAGTATATGTAATAATTAAGCCAAGGAGCATAATATACAATAATGAGCAAAATTCTAATCGTAGAGGATAATCCAGTCATAAACCAAATGTACCGAATTAAACTCGAAGCAAATGGATACAACGTAACAGTCGCAACCACCGGCAAGGAAGCCTTGGAGCTTACCAAAAAACTCACTCCGGACCTGATCCTGCTTGACATAATGATGCCGGAAATGAACGGCGACGAATGCCTAGAGATTCTCAGGCGTGACAAAAAATTCGCCGAAACCCCCGTAATCGTCCTAACCAACATGAACAATGATGCAATCGTCGAGAAATTCGAGACTCTCGGAGTCGACTCTTTCCTCCTAAAGTCCGAACTAACCCCAAAGCAAGTTCTCGAACATGTGGACAAATGCCTAAAAGGAGCCAAAAAAGAGAAAAAAGATGACTGATAACAACAGCAATAACATAGACGTAAACCAATTCATCAAAAAATGCGACGACCCGCGACAAGACATGCCCAAGGTGGCCCTCCCGCCCCATCTTAAATCATTCCGCACCGCCCATGTTTCCAAAGCTGGCCTGACTCCCCTCGGCCAGGTCATAAAACCCGGCGCCGCTCGCTATGCCGGCCAAGACGCCAACGGAAAGACCCTCCCACCCAAATCCTCCTCTCGCCCAACCCTACTAAACAAGCGCGCCAAATTGAAATAATAATCTCTAACCAGCCATCCTTCCGAATCCTCTGGGTGGTCGGGGGCTCTCGCCAATTCGTTCTTCTCTGGCAATCCTTGGTCTATGCGTGGCGGCGGCTCGACCAATACCGCTGGTGCTG
>WRLZ01000038.1 GCA_009777365.1 Candidatus Saccharimonadota bacterium
TGTCCTGCGGCAACTTTCGCACTCATCGTCTTAAACAGCTTCCCGCCTTTATCAATCTTGCCCGAAAAATGCTTGAGCAAACTCGCATCCACGCCTTGGCTAAAAGCTATCGACAAACCAAATATGCTTTCACACAAAACCGCTCCGCCAAAACTCTGCACTTGCGAAAAGAGCAAAAGCGAAATCGCACAACCAAAGTTGCCGATTATATTCGCCCATTTTCGGCTGAACCTATCCGCCAACCACCCCGCCGGAATACCCAGAACTATCACCACGACGGTGAATATCATTTGCGAAAATGCAATCTCCTCCTGGCTCATCCCAATGCTGATAAAAAACGGCGTCATTATCGGCATAGACATAATCCCCGCCGTAATAATTGACTCGATCGCCACGAGCCGCAGATTTTTCCACGCGTCCTTCGCGTTTTTCATTTGAGATTCCTCCTTCTTATTTTAAGAAATGTAAATTGCTAGCTGTTTTTATCCAGCTAGATAAATCTCAAAAGCTCACGTTTAATGTTTTATTTTAGACAAATCCCTTTGGCTTTTGGGACTTATCTAGTTTTCTAAAATCAGACAGTTCCCACAATATCGACCGTTTCGAGTGTAGCGAAATAGTTTGGCATCGTAAAAGAATTACCAACCCAAATGGCTACCCCATTCAAACAGTGATTTGTGAAAACTTTGTTACACATATTATGATAATATCATACTTTCCCGTTAATGTCAAATCGCAGAAAAAGTGCCGCTTCCTCGAAACGACACTCTTCCCTATCTGGACTTTATTCCATCGACTCTAGTTTTTCGACATTCACCAAAATCGCCCCTTTCGGATCCGTATTCTCATTCTTAAAAAGCCGTACGACTTCGTCAAACCATTTCCCATTAGTATAGTATTCCGCCTTGCCGTAGATTCTCACGCCCTTCCATTCTGGGTCAAAACAAGTCATGCAAACACTCGGATTACTTTTTATATTCTCCACCGTCTTTGCCATCTCATTATGAGCAATAAGAACCTGACTCTCCGAAACCACCGCCACATCCGCAACTACAGCTATATTCGCCCCCCCCCGTGCGAAACCGTCGCGATACTCACGGGGTTTTTCTCAAGCAACTCTTTGAAATCGCGGAGTGCGGCCATCCCTACTACCCCACACCCCTCATAGTCAACGCAATCTTGCCATTCTTCTCAATCGTCTCGATCTTGACCTTGACTTCCTGACCCATATTCAGCACGTCCTCCACCTTATTCACCCTCTGCTCGGATATTCTCGAAATATGAAGCATCCCATCCACTCCCGGCAAGATATTCACGAAAGCCCCAAAGTCTTTGATGCCCACAACTTTTCCATTATAAACCTTGCCAACTTCCGGCTCCTCCGTCAAGCTCTTAATCCATTCCATAGCTTTCTCGATCGACTCCGCATCGCTCGACGCAACAGTGATCAGCCCATCTTCCTTAATATCAATCAACGCCCCCGTCTCGGTCGTAATCTTATTTATCATCTCACCGCCCTTGCCAATCACAGCACCAATCTTCATTGGGTTAATCTTTATCTTCTCAATCCTTGGAGCCAGACTACTAATCTCCGGTCGCGGCTTCTCGATAATACTTGCGATATGTTTGCCAATGAACTCTCGGCCCTCCTTGCTTTGCAAAATCGCACTCGCCAGAACATCCACCGGAAGCCCATGAACTTTCATATCCATCTGCACCGCCGTTATTCCTCTCGAAGTTCCCGTAACCTTGAAGTCCATATCTCCCGCAAAATCTTCCGCATCGGCAATGTCCGAAAGCACGAAGAATTTATCTCCATCCACGATCAGCCCCATCGCAATCCCACTCACGATATTCTTAATCGGCACCCCCGCATCCATCAGCGCCATACAGCTCGCACAAGTTGCCGCCATCGACGTCGAACCATTCTGGCTCATAATCTCGGTAACACTACGAATCGCATATGGAAATTCTTCCTCGCTCGGCAAGACTGGAATAATCGCCCGCTCCGCCAAGTACCCATGTCCAATTTCTCGTCGCCCCGGAGACCCCATTCGCCCCGGCTCGCCAACCGTGTAGCTCGGCGCGTTGTAATGGTGCATATATCGCCTCTCGCCATCCGTAACTTCCATGGTATCAACCACCTGCGCGAAACTCAGCGGTGCCAACGTCACGACGTTAAGAGCCTGCGTTACACCCCTGGTAAAGAGCGACGAACCATGCGTCCTTGGCAAAATCCCAACCTCGCTACTTAGCTGACGAACCTGATCAAGTTTTCGCCCGTCCGGTCGCACGCCATTCTTAACAATCCCATCCCGCGAATCTTGATGCACAGCCGCCGTAAACGCCTCATCATATTCTGCCCAATTCTTCTCATATTCTTCACCATATTTCTCAGCCATCTCCGCATGAAACTCTGCCTTCATTGTCCCGATCAACTCATTCCGTTCCGGATATGCCGTCCGAATCGCATCGCCCAATTTCCCGGTCGTCCATTCCATCGCTTCCTCAAAAATCTTCTCAGTCGGCTTAACCAACTCATACTTGAGTTCCGTCACACCAACCTTTTCCCTAAGCTCATCCTGCATCTCGATAAGCGGCTGATAATTCTCATGCGCCCACCCTATCGCGTCAATAAGATCTTCCTCGCCAGCCTCATTCGCGCCAGCCTCAACCATCATCACGCCATCTTTCCTACCCGCCACCACCAGGTCGAGAATCGACTTCTCTCGCTCCTCACGGCTCAGAAACGCCTTGTATTTTCCATCAACTTTCCCGACTCGAAGCCCGGCAATCGGCCCATCAAACGGAACTCCCGCCAAATTCAGCGCCGCCGAAGTCGCCAACATCGCCACCATATCCGGCCTGAACTCTGGATCCATCGAAAGCACTGTCGCCACAATCTGAACTTCCTGCCTATATCCCTTTGGAAATAGCGGGCGAATCGGTCGGTCAATCAACCTTCCGATCAAAACCGCCTCATCGCTCGGCCTTCCTTCTCGCTTAATAAATCGCGACCCCGAAATCTTCCCCGCCGCATAGAATCTTTCTTCATAGTCCACGCTCATCGGGAAATAATCCATCGTCACTGGCTTCTGCCCCACAGCAATATTCGCCATCACGACCGTATCGCCATACCTCGCCGTCACACTCGCCGTCGAACGAAATCCCATTCGCCCAACTTCCAAACTCAGCTTCCTGCCGAGAAAATCTTTCTCCAACCGAATAATCTCTTGTCCATTTGGATTTATAATCATTTTTAACACCCATTCCGTCACCGAATTGTGACGCCTTTCTTACTTTTACTTCCACTCCTATTCTAGCATAACTCAACCTTTTTTCCTAGTAGCAACCAGCAACAAAATAATCCCCCAATCAATGGAGGATCATTTTAACAACCAAGGAGACAGATTTTTAATTAGCCAACAACATCAGCAAGCTAACAATGGGAAGTAATACAAAAAACGGCAACGTCATAAACGAAACTTCTGCGCCCTCAGGCGCCATCTTCTGTATTTTTTCCTTAAACTTGCAAACAAGTCGCACCATCGCATAGATAACCACCGCATTCAGTACCAAACATGCTAGTATTGCAACTGCTTTGGGAATACCACTCGCGACCACCAGAAAAAGCACAAAAGCGCACACCGCCGACACAACAAGCCCAGTGATCATGAGTTTTCGGGATTCTTTTCTGAACATCTCGTTAAACTTTTTCATGTTCATAGCCAGCTCTCCTTTCAAATTTCAATAAAAAATATAAGGGAAAATATCCCCATTATAGTACATTATAGCATACTTTGGCTAGTATGTCAAGCTTTTTCGCCAATTTCAGAGTATTTTACCCAAATTTACCCCATATTATTAGGCAAACCGCTAAGTTTTCAGCTTCTCCTGACTCACCCGACCCCTCAGCAAGCTATGCGTTATCGCCGCCGCCAAGGCATCCGCCGCATCATCTGGCTTCGGCGGCGCCTTCATCGCCAAATGTATCCGCACCATCTCCTGGATCTGCTTCTTCGTCGCCCTACCATAACTCGTCAACGTCTGCTTGATCTGAAGCGGCGTATATTCATAAATCGGCACCTTTTTCTGCTTTAGCGCCAGTAGCGCCACCCCTCTCGCATGCGAAACCGCAATCCCCGTCGTAATATTCCCCGCAAAAAACAACTTCTCAATCACCGCCTCGTCCGGCTTCGTCTCATCAATTATTAAAGTTATCCCGTCGTATATCTCTTCCAACCTCTCCGCAAGCGGCGTATGCGGCGGCGTCTTTATCACCCCAGCCGTCACCATCTTCGGCGTTTTCCCTGGCCAAAAATCAATCACCCCAAACCCGAATATCCCTGTCCCTGGATCAAGCCCTAGGATTCTCATGCTTTCCTCTTCTTATTGGCAAAGCCGCGATCTAAATTATGCCCCATTGTCCGCATTAACATCTCTCCTGTGGCAAAGCTTCGCGACCAATTCACGAATCTTCTCTCTAAGCTTATCATAACCCATCGCCGTATATTTAGCAATCTCCACTCTAAACGAAAATATCAAATACACCACTCCTGCCGCCCCCAGTAGCACCATACTAACAAGCGCTGCCCACGACCCCGAATCTGGCTCCGAATCATTTCGCACTCCATACCCCGCCCCAAGATTCTCTCGTATTTTCCTGCAACGATTCGTGTCGGGGTTACGCTCGTACCCTTCAGCGCAAGGCGCCACCCCTGCTGGTACTACAATCTTGCGGCACCTACCCGTCTCTGGATTACGATACTGCCCCTCAGGACACGACAAATCTTTCTCCACCGGTATCTTCTTGCACCTATTCGTCAAAGGGTTCAAGTACTGATCCTCCGCGCAAACTTTCTCCGTCTTTATATCAATCCTAATCATCACGCAACGCCCCGTCGCAGGATTCCTCTCTTGCCCCACAGGGCACGGCGCAAACTCCGCATAAACGTTCTCCTCATCTGGCGTCGTGACAAAAGTCTGCGCCCATCCCCTGTCAAACTTCGCAAAACTCGTTCCAGCCCTCAAGTTAGCATAGCTAACCTCATCAACCTCCGTGCCATCAGAAGACAAAACATACACCGTATCCGTCGTAGTCTTAATCAGCCTAAGCCCTTGCGAATCAGGATTAACAGCCAACAGCTCTCCGCTCCTAAGCTCCTCATCAGGAAATATGAAAACCGCCCTACTTTTCGCCGTCGCGATCTTGCACCCGCCCACATTAAAGCCCATCCTGCTCGTATTACGCACCTCCACAAACTGCCTTTCATTCGCCATATTCGCGCCAATCTCATTTATCTCCAACACGCTACAATCTTTCACTGGCCCACTATCTGCCTCTGGCAATACCTCCTCTTCAGGAACCGCACACTCCGCATACTCTCCAAGCCCCAATCCCCTCGCATCATCAAAGTCCTCCGCGTTGTTATCACTGTCAAACATCTCCCCATTGCTATCGGTGCATCTCCCAAAAGCCCCAAAATTACTCACCCTACTCACAACTTTCTTCTCTTCAAAAAGCCTGCTCGCCGAGCCCCACCCCACCAAATCCAAAACCTCATCCCCATATAACAGCCCCACGCTCCCTCCGCTCTTGGCTAAACTCCCCTCAAACCTCATCACCCCATAGCCCTCCAATATCAATTCTTCGTTGATCTCCACCACAACCCTCGTCGGACTCCCAATCTCCGTCCTCGTCGCGCTGTAATACACAACCCTAACGCCACGCAAGTCAATCTCGCCCTCCGAAGAATTATATATCTCAACCCATCCGTCATCAGTGCTTATTTTTGCAATCTTCAGATTCGGCAACCCATTGCCTTCATCCACTGCTACAACCCCACTAGCCGAAAATGTCCCCGCAAATAGCAAAGCCAAGACCAGGAAGGCAGTCCTCAATTTCTTCACAACTTTCATAAACTTTTTTAACCTCTCTTTTCTGCCCGCCCTAATTCCAAACTACCACGCCAACATCCCATAAGTCAATAAAAAACTCCAATTTTACAACACAAGCGTAATAAATCCCCACGCCATACCGCTTATGTTGTAAAAATTACAACATCCTTCATCCCCAGATCAAATCCCACCATTTCCTACGTTTTTCTCCCCCTCCCAAAGCGCTTATGCTTGCTTTTCTACCCCAACTTTTTATAGAATAGCTTCCGTGTGCAAAAAATAAATCAGGAGGAAACATGAATCATAATCTCAAGAAAACCACAACAATACTGGCGGCTATCTCGCTTTGCCTCGCATTCCTGCCCGGCAAAACCACAAATGCCGCCAACCACCCCGGCGCTGACCCAGGCAATCTAACCATCACCGAAATCACAATCTACGCAGAGGACATACACAACTCCTTTATCGAGTTGCTGAACCGCCCTGCAACCAACGGGACCAGCTTTATTATAGATAGTCAAAGCATCACCCTATCATATACACTTAGTGGAGAATCCACAGAGCGCATAGCTTCTTTTAGCAGCGTAGAGGCAAACTGGCGCAACAGCCTAGTTCGCGCAAGAGATGCCAGTCCACCCTTCCAAACCCTTTGCCAAACC
>WRLZ01000039.1 GCA_009777365.1 Candidatus Saccharimonadota bacterium
CCCGCCAAGCCGAGGCCGAACGAACCCGTCGCGCCGCTGTCATTACTGCCGAGGGAGAAAAGGCTTCGGCAAGAGCTATCACCGAAGCCGCCGAAATGCTTTCTCGCGCCGCAGGAGGCATGAACATTCGCACCCTGCAAACCCTCGAAAAAATCGCCCGCGAACCATCCCAGAAAACCGTCATCGTTGTCCCGGCTGACATAGCCGGCTCCATCGGCAAAATCGTCGGCAAACAATAATTCAACAACCCTAACCCAAGCATCCTTGCCGGGCTTATCCCGACATTATCACTCCCTCTCCTACCTGCCCTCTTCCGAATCCTCTGGGTGGTCGGGGGCTACCGACATCAGGTCTGTCAACGCCACCAACCCAATATTCGCGCGAGGAGGCCGTGCAGACAACTTAACCCAAGCTGGCATAACTATGATAGGATATAACTCTGGCGGCATAGGTAATGCCGGCCCTACTTACGGTTTTCGTGGGGTGATACATGTTATATAACATTACTCCCACAAAAACCGACGACACCAACAGAATCGAAATATAAAGAAGAAATACCAGACCCGCCGCCGCTACCCGACTGCCCGCCTCTAACATACCATGGAGAAGAAGCAACAACAGACCCGACTAGATCCCCCGACCACCCAGAGGATTCGAAGATGGCTGATCTTAGAACGAGCATACCAATAAGTACCCCTTCAAGAGACTAGCGGCCTGGAGCGCCCGCCTCAACAAAGACCTTCCGTGCAAAGGCTTCATACTTATGCTATACTTAACCCATGAACATAAACAGGCGCAAAAACGCGCTCACCAGCAGCATCCTCGGAGTAGCAACCAACCTAATCCTATTCGTCGGCAAAATCCTAATAGGTCTCGCCAGCGGAAGTATCGCCGTACTAGTTGACGCCTTCAACAGCCTTTCCGACGCCGCCAGCGCCTTTATCGCCATGGTCGGCTTCTCCGTCTCTGGCCGCAGAAAAACCAAGAAGTACCCTTTTGGCTATGGACGCATAGAATACATATCTGGCATGATCATCAGTATGATCATCATGTTCACAGCCATCGTCATCGGCCAGGCTTCATTCGAGCGCATCATCAACCCCATCTCGGTCGAATTTTCGTGGATTTTCATTATCGTCCTCATTGTCAGCATTTTAATTAAGCTAGGACTCTTCATATATTTCAAGAAAATCAACAAAAGCGTCCAGTCCGGCGTCCTCACTGCCCTCGCTCGCGACAGTTTCTTTGACGCCCTTGCCACTGTCATAGCCCTCCTCCCCCTCATATTCTCTCATATCGATTTCCCTATTGACGGCGTCGCTGGCCTGGCGCTTTCCGTATTCATTCTCATTTCTGGACTCATTAGCTTCATCCATAATGCCGAACCTGTCCTCGGTCTCGCTTTCAAGCAGTCTCAAGAGTCTCGTATCCGCCACGAAATCCTAAAGTACGATTCCTTCGCCCGCGTGCGTAGCATGCAACTCCACAATTACGGCGTAGACAATACAGTCGGCACCATTGAGGTCGAGCTTTCTCCCAAGCATCGCCGCAAAGCCGAAGCCGATCTCATCGCTGCTCGCAGCTCCCTCCGCCGCCTCTATAACCTCAACGCCACCATCTTCTGGCGCAATTAACTTGACATTTATTAAAAAACATGAGATGATAATACCATAGCCCCACTGGCGCAACCAGTGCCGTAGGCTTAAGCGGAGTGCGGATTGATTCCGCACGTAGCGAGTTTGATCTCGGATCTAACGTAGCGAAGCGTGGCTCCGCCGTGCTAGCGAATGCAACATGATCTAAATGAAAGGGGGAGTAACATGCCTGAATTACCGGAAGTAGAAACAATCCGACGCGGATTAGACAGAATTATCGTTAAGCAAAAGATCAAAAACTTTAAGGTCTTTAATGACAAAAGCTTCATTGACGAGGTAGACCAAAAGATCATTGGCCTAAAAGTTTTGGCCGTTCGCCGCCGCGCCAAGCTCCTTATCATTGACCTTGAACAAGGCCTATCTCTCGCTATCCATCTCAAAATGACCGGCCAAATAATTTTCCGCCCACTAAAGCGGAGCGCCACAGGCTCTTTAGTAGCGAATGAAAACCACGCTTTTCATGAGCGGTTGCAGCCTACAAACTATGGCTTTGCCGGCGGACACCCCACCAAGAGCATGGAACGCGAACTACCCGACAAAAGCACCCGTGTCGAAATAGATTTGGAAAACGGAAAACTTTTCTATGGCGACGAACGCAAATTCGGCTGGGTTCGCCTCATGAAAACCGATGAAGTCGGCGATCTCCCCTTCCTGCAAAAAGCCGGCCCCGATTTCAACGACCCCAATTTGAAATTCAAAACTTTCAAGGAGCGCATCAAACGCCACCCAAAAATGAAAATCAAAGCCGCCCTGCTCGACCAAACTATCGCCGCCGGCCTCGGCAATATCTATGCCGACGAAACCCTCGCCCTCTCGCGTATTCATCCCCTGCGCCTTGTCAGCGACCTCTCCGACAAAGAACTCAAAACCATCTTCGACTCCGCTCGTGAAATCCTAGCCAAAGCCATCAGCCTGCACGGCTCATCATGGCGCAACTATCGCGACGCCAATGGCGACCGCGGTAGCTATCTCGACAACGCTCTCGTCTACGGTCGCGCTGGCGAACCTTGCCCCTTCTGCGGCGGCACACTCGAGAAAATCAAAGTCGCCGGCCGCGGCACAGTCCTCTGCCCCAAGTGCCAAAGACTCTAGCCATCCTCATTCTCATACATAGCCATTCTACCAAATCCTCTGAGTGGTCGGGGGCATTCATACGTTCTGTTTCTGGTTCAGTTCCATGGCTTGCTCGTGGCGGGCAATCGGGTGATGAGACTCTTGCCGGTATTGCCGCTACAGGCACGGGACATGCTGGCGGAGTCCTTGCCTCCGGCGGTTTTCGTGGGGGGCATGTTATATAACGTTAATCCCCACAAAACCCTATATCTCATCAATCCAACCGTTTCCGAGTCTGGATTCATTCCAGACTCGGAAACAATAGCTAATGTTTCTTTGCTGTACTTTCTTTCAAAAGAAAGTACATGCCAGGGCCACTCAGAGGATTCGTAAGGATGGATTGAAAGAGAATAAGTTTGCCTAGCCCTTCTTCCACTTCCTTATTTTTGAACGAAAACTCTTGAACGGCGCAACCGAGTTTATATGCAACCATCGCCAAACCGGCCACCCTGCCTTGATGTACGCCCAATCCCTTTGGTCTAATTCAAACAATGTTTTCTCATCTAATGTCGCGATCCAAGAAACAAATTCCTCCTTCGCCTCGGCAAATTTCATAAGCAAAGTTCCCAAATTATCTTCAGCGTATTTATCATAAAACTGCTGGTATAGTTTGCCCATCTCATTCCATTTCAGCCCCGGTGCCGGCGTTTCAACTTTCTTGCCGGCCAACTCGTCCTTTTCCCATTGCATAATATGATTGAGCCAACCTATTTGGTAGGCTATCATTTCTGACGGAGTTCTGTCCACACCCTCAACCCTTTTGTGAATGTCTTCAGGTCTAATATTATCAAATTCCATAACGAACGCACCGTAGGATTTGTTAATTTCATCAATCAGTTCTTGCTTGTTTTTATACTGAGCCACAACCTATCCTCCTCTATTATTCTGGCGGAAGTGTCTGGACGAAGTTCGAGTCATTATGCTGGAATCCGATCTAGCGCCATTACCCTCCAACTAGATTATACTATATCTTTATGCTATAATAATGCCATGAATAGCTAAAATATCACTTATTCGGAAAACTCAACTTTAACGAAAGGATATTTTATGCTACACATCTCAAATCTCACATTTTCACACGCAAACAAGACTCTTTTTGATAGCCTAAACCTCAATCTGCCCAGCAGTGAGAAAATCGCTATCATTGGCGACAACGGAGCTGGCAAAACCACGCTACTGCGACTAATAGCTGGCGAGCTCACGCCCGATGATGGCTACGCACGAGCCATTGGCGAAGTCGGCTATCTCAAGCAGACCCACGAGGACTTAGCGGACAAGTCTGGTGGGGAACGGACAAAAATGAAGCTGGAAGCTCTTTTTGATGAGCGACCAAATGTCTTGCTACTAGACGAGCCGACAAATAACCTAGACCAAGAAGCGAGAGCCTGGCTCCACAACGAACTCCAACATTTTGATGGTTTGGTATTGTTAGTAAGCCACGATCGTAATTTCATAAACCAAGTGGCAGACAAAGTGCTAGAAATCAAAGACGGAAAAGCCGAATTATACAACGGCAACTACTCGGACTATTTAACAAGGACGGAGCAGATTAAAAACGAGCAAAGCTTCGCCTACGAGAAAGCGAATCGAGAAAGGCAAAAACTCTTGAAGCAAATCTCCGTTGCTAAAAACCAAGCCAACAAGGTCGGCAATCGGAGTTTTGACAAGGTACGAGATGAAAGCAAGACTAAGTTCCGTGCCGGCAAAAGTAGCTCCGAGAGCCACGCTGGCAAGATTATAAAAGCGATTAGCTCTAAGCTTGAACGGCTAAACGATATACAGAAGCCACTAGAGCGCAAAACCTACTCTGCACAAGTATCGTCTAACTTCACGCACGACCGACAATTGCTAAAAGTAGAAAATTTGGCTAAAAGCTATGGCGACAAGTGTTTATTCAGCAATCTTGATTTTGAGGTAAGAACTGGCGAGCGAGTTCGTGTAATCGGTGGCAACGGCACGGGGAAAAGCACTCTATTCAAGATTGTTCTAGGTGAAGTTGAAGCAGATAGTGGCACGATAAAGCTCACCCCAAACCTTAAGCTCGGCTATATCTCACAAGATGTTTTTGGCTTAAATCTTGACGAGAGTTTCATAGACCAAATTGACATTGCCGATAGAAGTGAGATATTCCGAGCCGCTTCAACTATGGATTTTGAGCCGTCAGATATGTCAATCCTTGTTGGCAAACTATCGCGAGGGCAAATTACAAAGCTGGCTGTGTTAAAGATAATCTTGGCGCCAATAGACTTGCTAATTCTTGACGAGCTAACCAACCACCTAGACATTAGAGCGAGAGCGAACATTGAAAACGCATTGTCTGAATATAAGGGGGCGGTTCTAGTGGCTACGCACGATGAGGTGTTTGTGAACACCCTGAACATAGACCGAAATTTGAACCTCTCGATAGATGCAGAACGAGCCTCCAGGTGAGGCTCGCCCGTAATTCCATCTACTGGCGGAGAGGATGGGATTTGAACCCACGAAGCAGTTGCCCGCTTACACGCTTTCCAAGCGTGCTCCTTAAACCACTCGGACACCTCTCCTTACGCCTGAATTTATTCTACCATAATCTCGCTCTAATTACCAGCCACCCCTCAGTGGTCGTTGACGGTTTATATCATCTTTCATTTCTCGGATCATACCTATCAAGCCAAGTCAGCTGAGATATGACATCGTTGAAGCTATTGGTTATTACTTGCAAGCCGTTTTCCTCCGCCTTGTCCACCAAATAATCTTGAAAAGCCTGGGCGCGGCCAATATGGTCCAATTTGTAATGCGCGCGCTCATTGCCTTGGCGGCCTATTTGCTTTTTGTATTTTTCCTCATCGCTAGCGCGAATAACGAAATGCGTCCATTCAACCTCGGGAGGAAATGTGAATGTTCCAGGCAGTAAATGGATTCCCTCTAGAACCAGGCTCTCGTTTTCTTTTATCGAGCGCCTAATGACCGCATCAATGCCAGGACGAACTATTTCCGCCTGCTTCATGAATCCCCAAAGCGGATCATCCTTAAATTCCGGCTGGAGATCGGGAGCGAGAATCGCAGAAGTATGCAAAACTTCGCGATCCGGATTACCTTCTTCTTTTGGCAAAGCGGCGCGCATAACTTCTCGGATAGTATCAGTACTGACTAAGCGGTAGATTTGTAGTCTCATGGCAATTTGATGAGCCAAGTAAAGTTTCCCGGCACCCGGAGCGCCGCTAACCATAATAATTCTCATATCAATATCTCCCTTGCTTCATAAGCCTACAATTCATCCGCCTCTTGGCTATAAATCTTCTTTTCAATCCTATCCGTGTCGCCGGAAATATCCGTAAGATGTTCCTTTTGCTCTTGCAACATCGCTAGCTGCTGCTTAATCAGTCGAAGCTCCTCTAACACATTCTCATGCGTGGCCCGTGTGATCTTCCCTTGCTTCTCTCCCTGAATGTTTGAAACGAACGCCAAGACCGGAAGCGCAATCGCCTGAAACACCGCCGAAATCCAAAACATCACAAACGTATACGGATCAGTCGCCGGGTAAGCTATCCCAATAATTATAAGAACAATCGACAAAAGCCAAAACAACCACATCGACGACAGAATATCCGAAAGCCGCTCCGCAACCCACGCATTCATTTTCGCCACCATCCCTTTTTTCTTCCTCATATCCTCATTCTAACATGAACCATGCAAAACACAAAGTAGACTAATCCTAAGACCATGTCTCGTGAGCGAAGCGAACGCCGCAGGCTCTTTAGGAGTGAAGCCAAA
>WRLZ01000040.1 GCA_009777365.1 Candidatus Saccharimonadota bacterium
TTTTCGTGAAACAACTTTCCATTTCACGCCATTTTTATAATAACCCTCCATAAATTACAGTAGTAATATATCAATCCATTTCACGTGTATGTGAAACAATTTTGTGTTTCACGGAAAAGACCCCAATCCCGCCCCACGCACGCGCCGCAGTGATCCACGAAAACCGTGCGATAAAACAACAGCGCCACCCCACGGAGATTGACCTCCCAAAGGATAATTGCTATACTCTAATAAGTATAGGAGAAACCATGAAAAAGGGCACCAAGAAGTCAAAACAAAATACCAACACAGACAAAGCAAACTTGAAAAAAGCCTGGCTAATCACAGGCGGCATGCTACTTATCGCACTAGGAACCCTCATAATCCTCCCCATTATCGCAAAACTGACCGCCCCCACCCAAAACCTAGCAGTCTACTCGTGGGTAATGACCGTAAACGTGGTCGCCTCAGCCCTCAGCCTAACCGCAGGCATACTACTAGTCCTAAGACAAAAAATCCCCAAAATCCTCATCGCCGTGTCTCTGTTTGCGCTAGGCGCCTATCTTGGAGCAGCCTCTATCTTCGGCCTACACGACATTTTATCAATATCTCATTATCGCAGCCATAACTTTATGTCAATAACATCCATCATAAGCTACATAACCCTACTACTATTCGCCATCTTCAGCTTCACCTCTGGTATACTTCTCCTGCTCAAAAAGAAATTCTCGCCCCTATTTCGCTTCTCGCTCGTCATCTTGCCAGCAATCTTCTTCATCACCAGTAGTATCCAAAGCATCATCCTCTGGAGCAACAGCCTCCCCAAATGCGACAAACTCTCGCCCCCGACCTTCGAATGCTCCAGAATAAAACTCGAGATCACCGCCAGAATCGTCTTTATCCTAATGGTTCTCTCGGCCAGCGCCTTTGCAACTTTCCTAATCTGCCGCCACACAAAAAGCAAAAGCAAGGCCAATAAATAATTCACAACCCGCTTGCATTTTTTCATAATTAGCGTATAATTATAACTAAACATGCTAAAAGATCTACGTGCAAATTTGGAGTTGATTTGGCGCAATAACCCCCGTATTCTCACCGCAATGACCATTCTCCTAATGGCCGGCGTCAGCCTCGCCGTCCTCTCGTTTTTCAACCTCTCCTTCGAAGGCCGCCGCCTCATCTTCCGCTTCGTCGGCTTCGGCGAAAATTACTACTTCAACGTCGGCTATTACAACATCGTCTACGCCGGCCTCGGCCTCACCATCGGCATCTTGCATAATATTATCATCACGAAAATGTACAAAAAGGGCCAAAAGGCCGCCATCTGCATCTTCCTCGGCATGAGCTTCGCCATCCTAATCCTCGCCGCCATCACCATGCTCCGAGTCCTAGGAGTCCGCTAATGACCAAATTCAGCTGGAAGAAAAATGCCCAACGCGAACGCACCATCTCCCTGGAAATCCCCAACCGCCCCCGCACACTCAAGTACCGCTTCTTCGAGATCCTCCCGGCCTTTATTAGCTACGGCGTAGTCGTGACCATGGTCCTCCTCTCATTCTTCAACCCTCTCCTCGCCTCAATCTTCCTCATGGTCGTCATCATCGCGCTCCTCGTCCGCGCCGTCGGCATCGCTTTCCACACCATCACCGGCTTCAACGTCATCAAGCGTGCCTCCAAGGTCAACTGGCAAAAACGCTTCCTCGAACTAGGCAACGCCGCAGAAAGCTTTGAAGCCTACCAAAAATCCATGTCCAAGCGTCAATTCGACATCATCAAACATGTCAACAACCTCCGCCTCATCTCCGAAGCCGAGCAGGGTCATTTCCCACTCCCAAACGACATCTGGCACTGGGTCATCGTCGCCACCTATGACGAATCTATCGACACCCTCCGCCCAACCCTCCAGGCCATCGCCGACAGTTCATTTGACAAGAGCCGCATGGTCATCGCCATCGCCTACGAAGAACGGGGCGGGGAAGCCACCGAGAAAACAGTCCATATTTTAGAGAA
This sequence comes from Candidatus Saccharimonadota bacterium, assembly GCA_009777365.1. Taxonomy (GTDB): domain Bacteria; phylum Patescibacteriota; class Saccharimonadia; order Saccharimonadales; family Saccharimonadaceae; genus WRLZ01. The sequence continues at coordinate 1,990 of WRLZ01000040.1, forward strand.
AGAATTTAAGGGCGTTTTCGCCCACTTTTTCCTCGTTAAACACCCCGACGGCCTACCTGACGAAATCGTCGGCAAAGGCGCCAACATCACCTACGCCGGCCACTGGCTTTATGACAAAGCCGCCGAAACAAACCTCCCAACCAAGCACGCCATCGTCACCACCATCGATGCCGACAACAACGTCCACCCGTCTTATTTCTCCGCCGTCGCCTACGAATATCTCATCCGTGACGAGCGCAAACACCTTTCATACCAGCCCGTCTCAATGTTCATGAACAACATCTGGGACGCCCCAGCCATGATGCGCGTCGTCGCCGTCGGTAACTCTTTCTGGAACGTCATCTCCACCATGCGCCCACACGTCCTCAGGAATTTCGCCTCCCACTCCCAACCCCTAGCCGCTCTTGTCGAAATGGACTTCTGGAGCAAACGCACCATCGTCGAGGACGGCCACCAATACTGGCGCTCCTACTTCCACTTCAATGGCAATTATGGGGTTATCCCAATCCGCGTCCCGATTTATCAGGACGCCGTCCTTTCCGACACCTGGTGGAACACCATGAAAGCCCAATTCGTCCAAGTCCGCCGCTGGGACTACGGCGCCTCCGACGTCGCCTACGTCGCCGGCCACCTCTTCACTCGCAAGCGCAACGTTCCATTCTTCGACTGTTTCGCCAAGCTCGTCCGTCTCATCGAAGGCCACACCTCCCTCGCATATTCCGCCCTCATGGTTACCTTCGGCGGCTGGCTCCCACTCATCATCAACCCAGACTCCCGCCGCAGCGTCATCGCCCACCAACTCCCCACCACCATCTCCTTCATCCAAACCATCGCCATGGTCGGTATCTTCATCACCATCCTCACCTCTCTCCGCATGCTCCCCCCGCGCCCCAAATCCTACTCCCGCTTCCGCTCCTTCATGATGGTATTCCAATGGCTCCTCATGCCCGTCGTTACAATCCTTTACTCCAGCGTCGCCGCATTCTACTCCCAAACCCGCCTCGCCCTCGGACTATACATGGAGAAGTTTGATGTAACTAAAAAGGTAGTGAAAAATGCCGGGCAAGGAAAGAACGCAAAAATCTAAAAGCCGGAGCGCAACCTCTACGAAAGTGGGTATGACTCAGCCTAGCGGCCCAGAGCGCACACTTTCGGAGAGGTTGCGCGCAAGGCTTTTGTTATTACGCGACCTAACCTTCATCTTCCTAGTTTTCTCATACCTCGGCCATCTCATGGAAGCCCTCATCATGCTCATCGGCCGCCACATCATCGGCAACAACCCCCACACCTATGACAAAATCATGTCCAACCTCCTAGAACCATACACCATCTACGGCTTCGGCGCAGTCATCCTCTACCTCTTTGAGCGATATTTTCTCGGAAGTCTCTGGAACAAACTCTGGAGCAATTGGAAGCTCTGGCAAAAAACCCTCGCCACTTTCCTCATAGCCACACTCCTCTGCGCCATCCTCGAATTTTCCGCCGCTCTCTACATGACCATCGCTTGGGGCGGCAACCCATACTGGGATTATTCTCACATCCCATTCAACCTCTTCGGGCTAATTTGCCTCTCCCACAGCCTCTTCTTCGGCCTCGTCGCCTCCATATTCATCACCCTTATCCCAAAACTAAACCACTTCCTCCGCCACGTCCTCCCCTCATGGATCACCTGGCTCACCATCACCATCCTCATCACCGCATTCTCCATCCACTACCTATTTTTCAACTAACCCCCCACTTAGCCAGGGCCGCTCCTAGGATTCGAAGCATGGTTGAACTGAGGCCTAGTTTATGCTATAATACCCATATCGGCGTAGCCGACGCCGAAGGCTCTTTAGGAGCGAATGGAAGTCGCATCTTTCATGAGCGTTCTGTAGCGGTCTAATAGGGGTGATTAGCTCAGTTGGCTAGAGCGTTTCTTTGACGTAGAAAAGGTCATAGGTTCGAGTCCTATATTACCCACCAAAATCATATCTGTGAAACTCCCCATTTGGGGAGTTTCACTTTCTCAAAATAGTTGGCCCTTGCAATTACAGAGACTATCGCTGGTCGAGCAATAGAGCCCACTGGCCTCGCCTATGGGAATAGCGCTACGACAAGAGGTTTTCGTGGACCCCCACGGCTAAAGCCGTGGCCCCCTGCGACGCATGCGTGGGGAAATTATGGATGAGTATGACATAATGTTATAATGTAAAGAGTAGTCATAGACCAAGAAAACTTGGACAAACTGACACTTGTCGTCGACACCTTTAGGGTAGCGCTTGGCTGGAAGGAAACTCACGAGTTCAAGTTCAACTCAACCAAGAAAAGTGTCATCAAGGATCTGCTACAATACCTGCGACGATTTGATTTTGAGGCCTACGCAGCCGTTATAGACAAAACCCAGATAACCGAAACGCCGAACTTAGCGCCCGGAGAAAACTTGTATTATTACGTCATCAAGGAATTATTGCTCAAACTGAAGCTAACTGAGCCACATATTATAATAGACGGCGTTGCCGACAAAAAACAGATCCAGAAAGCACGAACCTATCTCCGCCAAACCCTAAAGCAGCACGGCATAGAAAAATGTAAAATTGGCTTTGCTGATTCGCGCAAGCAGTCGATGGTTCAAGTGGCAGACATAATAGCCGGAGCCGTCGCAAGGTCATTTGATAAGAACAAAGCCGATCACGATGAATATGTGAAAATCCTAAAGCCGAAGATTAAAGGTATTTATAAGATAAAGCCATAAATACAGAACCAGCCCCTATCTCTTCCGAGGACAGGCTACCATAACGATAACCCTTCGGGGCCAGTTAAACTGACTAATCTTATTATATCGTACTTTTAACCTAAAATCAAGTAATTAAAGCACAACCATCTCCGTATATTCGCTCGGTTCCGAAGCAAAACCCGTATGCCATATAGCAACACCAGCCACAAACGACGCCCTCACAGCAAACCTATAATTTCCTGGCGGCAACTGCAACCCCGCGATCGCCTGCTGCGGATTATTTGCACTTGCAGTAGATTGAGGCATCCACACAACCCTATCAATACTGAGCACTTGACCCTCATTATTATACCGTATGGACATAATCTCATACGTGTTCGCATACGGTGTACGATCCCACCTTAATATTCCATTTTCAACACGTACATTCTGCGGCGACGAAATCCGTCCTTCATGGAAATAAGGAAGCGCCTCCGACGGCGTAGATTGCGCCCAAATCGGACTACCACTCTCTGGCATCGCCACCACTGCCACATGATAATCACCCCTCCATATATCATCCCACACCTCTCTTTTTAGCTCAAAATTCGTGCCATCACTAACTTGAACCGACAAAGCGTGCCTGCCATCCGGGAAAGATATGACGACCATATAACTATCAGCATTAGCCACCGGATCCCAGCTCAGCCAAACCGTCGAAGTGCCGATCGGCCCGCTCGGTATTGTCTCTTCGGTCAGCTTCACCCCCGTTACTTGGTCGAGACTACCGCCAGTTATAGCCAACGTTGTCGAAAGTACTAAAGTATGGTAATTATCTCCCGTTATTATAGCAAAAACTATATGCACACCCATCTCGCTCGCACCATTCCATTCTGGCCCATCTTCGCTCCCCGCAACGTATTTTACAGACACGCCATGCGGCAAATTCCCGCTAATCCCCACATTATGAACCAACCCATCATAAATCACCGAATACTCTGGGAAAGTAATACCAGTTATAATAGCCTTATTGATCGTCAAAGTCGCCGTCAGCACGAGCGTATTGTAGTTGGCCCCTGTTATGGTCGCCGTCACACTATAAACTCCGGGCAGGGAAGCCCCACTGAACGGATCCCCCTCCGAGTTAGTGTATGTTACACTAGTCCCAGCAGGCAACGCTCCCGACACAAACATATTCCTCGTGCTTCCATCATACGCAAACACCCTATTCGGGAATGTCACGCCAGCAACATCCGCTCTTTCTATTATCATCGTAGCCGATAATATCAACTCGGTGAAGTTGCCGCCCGACAGTGTAGCCGTTACCCTATAAGTTCCTATATTCACAGCACCATTCCAAGGCTGGCCATCTATTGTATATTCAATCTCCACTCCATTCGGAACATCGCCCGACACCTTAATATTTTTCGTTCCCCCATCAAACACAAACAATGCGTCATCAAAGGTAACGCCTTCAATCTCCGCCTTCTTTATCGTCAACGTCGCCGACATCAATTTCTCGCCCAAATCTTCCCGGTACATCCGCACAAAAGCCCTATACTCCCCAATATCCGTTGCCGTATTATCAGCATAATGAACCTCCACACCTTCTGGCACGCCCATAGCCACAATGCTATGCGGCGAGCCATCAAATATCACAGTCCTTGAATCAAACCTAACCCCGTCATACTCAGACCTCTCTC
>WRLZ01000041.1 GCA_009777365.1 Candidatus Saccharimonadota bacterium
ACTACTCATTCATGGTCAACGCGTGGCGCCAGCTCTGCTAATCATCTTCAAGCTTCTTATTCCAACATAGAAACTATTAGCGCCTATGATGGTAGCACGGGACTCGTCATTAGCAATATAGGTTTTCGTGGGGTAAGTGTATCACGCTTATGTTGTAATATTTACGTTTTACATATTGAGAAATTCGGTTCTATAGCAGATGAATTAGCCTGAATAACTGATCTGATTAGGCTTATGCTTGCATGCGAAATATGGGTATGATAGGATGTGGAGGTGAAAAACATAGCATTCATCGACGGACAAAATCTAGTAGCGAGTACCGCGCATATGAAAGATCCATGGAGAATTGACCTAAAGAAGTTTCGTATTTTCCTATCGGAAAAATACAAAGTCATTAAGGCTTATTATTTCATAGGCGTGTATGACAACAAGCAAGACAAACTATATCAATTCTTAAAAAAGTCAGGGTATACAGTGGTGTTCCGCGAGCACCCCAAGAACTCTAAAGGCAAGAAAAAGGGGAATGTTGATACTGATATAGTGTTTTCAATCATGGATACGGTGTATCGAAAGAAGACGGAAGGCAAAATCATTCTAGTCTCTGGTGATGGTGATTATAAGAAAATGGTTTCTAGGCTAGCTGCCGATCGCAAGTTTCGGGCAATTATGTTCCCTAGCAAATACTGGTCTTCATTATATAATACCCTGGATGATAAATATAAAATTCGCCTATACGTTGCAGAAATTCGGAAGTATCTTGAGCTTAAGAGATAAAAAGAAGAAGGCGCTTTCAGGTATTTCTCCATACAAGTCCTTCTTCGTCTGAATTTGTATTTCCATTATAGCATCCAACAATTACAAAGTCAAATCCATGGAAATCAGATACTCTTTCTAAGACAACCCATACCTCTCATCCTCTGAGTGGTCGGGGGCACGTGCCAATTCGTTCTACGGTGGCGGTTCCTGGTTCATCCGTGGCGGCGGCTCGGTCAATACCACCGAGGCTGGAGTCGAGTCCCTGGCTCGCTCTGCTGGCGCCACCAATACTGCCTACAGTTTTCGTGGGGTGGCTTATCAACCTAAAACAAAATAACCCCCGCATTGCGAGAGTATTTTGTTAGATAAACATACCGGATTGGCTGGGTGTCGCTAAAAACTAAAAGTTAAGCGAAAGCATCAAGCACACATCCATACTTCTGGCTTCATTGTCTATGTCAACAATTTTCCAAATGTCTTGCCGATAGCCTCCCATTCTCATTAGAGACGTAAGGGCTTCGCCACCATTTTTGCCAAACATCGCTTCAAGCAACTTTTCGCCCATGGTGGGCGCTTCGTCGAGTTCATAGGGCGTAAAACATACTATCCCTATGATTGACGGCGTGTACTTTTCTTGGATTTCGCGCTTGTATGGCTCGAAATCGGCTTGATTCACCAAGTTATACTTGTACGAACTCACCGTTTCTCCAAACACCCTCCAAAACATCTGGTTCGGCATAAACCCTGGAAGCCCTGTCGCAATCCTCAGCGAATTATTGGATACTTTTCCTTGCGTTTGCATTTCTAACTCCTCCTGTATAATCGGTTTTTACTGGGTAACGACCAGGGGCCTACCCCTGATTATCGGAATGGAGAATAGAACCCCCTGACAGTTTATCAAGTTAAAGTTCTATCTCAGAATCCCCTCTAGGAAGAAATTCCTCCCATTATACTCGCATTATATCACAACGTAGTGAAAAAGTCAAGTATTTCGGCCACTTTTGCATCGTTTTTGGTAAAAAAGTCAGAAATAACAGTAGTAGTAAAATAATCTCACCCCGCACGTGTTTTTGATCATGACACCTCTTAAAACCAAAAACGGCACCGCACGGGTGCTTGACTTCCAAAAACGAATCTTAACAACTTTAGCTGTCGGATCGCTTCGTGCGATGCCGATCTTTCACCTAAAATTGTATGTTCATTCATTTTGTCAGCCAAGCATCTCCATTCTACCATACGAAAATCCCCCGGTCAACCTCCCCACGAAAACCTATGTCCATATTGGGGTCTTCGCCAGTGTAGTCAAGTATTGTTTCAATACTTCCGCCAACAAGAGAAGTTGCAGTACCGCCACGTATTACCCAAGGGCGTATCTCTCTAATAGAATTTCTCCAGCTCCCCGACCACCCAGAGGATTCGGGAGATGTTTAGTAAGAGAGCTAGTTTAGGACTGTGGTTTTTTGTTTTTCGCGCATGATGTCCATGAGCTCTTTGTGTTCATCAAGGAAGCTGGGGTTTTCTTCGACGATGTCGGCGAGCATTTCGGCGGCGCGTCGGGATTTCATGACGGTTTTGCTGTCGGTGATGTTGGCGATTCTGAGTGAGAGCGCGCCATGCTGGAGGGCGCCGTAGATTTCGCCGGCGCCACGGATCTCGAGGTCTTTTTCGGCGAGATAGAAGCCGTCATTGCTTCTTTCCATCTCGCGGAGGCGCTGGGTGGGCTTGTCATTGGTGGTTGTTACCAGTGAGCAATAGCTCTGGGCGTCGCCTCGGCCGACTCGTCCGCGGAGTTGGTGCAGGGCGGCGAGGCCGAAGCGATCGGCGTTCCTGATGACGATGAAGCTGGCGTTGGGCACGTCGACGCCGACTTCGATAACGGTTGTCGAGACTAGGACATGGGATTTGTTTGTTGAAAAATCTTGCATGATTTCGGTTTTTTCTTCGGCGCTCATTTTGCCGTGGAGGAAGGCGACGTTATAACCCTCAAAGACTTTTTGGAGGTGTTTGTATTCGGCTTTGACCTTTTTTATCTCGGTTTCGGTTTCTTCTTCGTCTTCGATTTGCGGGCAGATATAGTAGACTTGGTGGCCTTTTTCCAGTTCGGCGCGCATGCGTTTGTAGGTTGTCTCAATGGAGACGGGGCGGGTGATGTCGGTCTTGATTTCCTTGCGGCCTTTGGGTTTTGATTTGATATTCGAGACGCTCATTTCGCCGAAGATGGCTAGCTGGAGGGAGCGGGGGATTGGGGTTGCGGTCATGGAGAGGAGGTGTGGCATGAGGTCGTTTCCGGAGTTGGCGAGGAGTTTTTGGCGTTGGCGGACGCCGAAGCGGTGTTGTTCGTCGATGATGGTGAGGCCGAGGTTGGCGAATTTGACGTTGTCGGAGATGAGGGCGGTTGTGCCTATGATGATTTCAAATTGGCCGGCTTTGATGGCTTCTTGGGTGCCTTTTTTTTGTTGGTGGGGGAGGCCGCCGACGAGCAGGGCGATTCGTCGCCCTGCTGGCAAGTTTTTTCTAAAACTTGCGAAGTGCTGGCGCGCCAGCACTTCCGTCGGCGCCATGATTGCGACTTGAAATCCATTGTCCGCGGCGAGAAGAGAGGCGCCCATGGCTACCACAGTCTTGCCGCTTCCCACGTCGCCTTGGAGCATGCGGCTCATTGGTTTGTCCTTCTCCATATTTTTCGCAATCGTGAAAAGGCTCTTGCGCTGGTCTTCGGTTAGGTCGAAGGGCAGGTTGGCGACAAAATCTTGGAGAATCTTTGGGTCAAATTTGAGCTTTGGGGCTTTGAGCTTTAGGTTCTCGCGCTTGCCGATTTCCGAAGAAAAACTCCATGCCAGAAGTTCGTCGAAAGCCAGGCGCTCGCGTGCTCGATCAACGTCTTCCTGGGTTTCGGGGAAATGAGCTAGGTATAGAGCTTCGTTGAGCAGGGTTTTTATGCCAACTTCGGCCAGGATCGCTTCGGGCAGATAGTCGGGGATTTTGGAGAAATCTCCCTTGAGATTGCCAACGATTTTGGCAATCTGTGTGGACTTTAGGGTTTTGCATTGTGTATAAACCGGCTGGAACCCATCAGTGCTCTCCTGGACTTCCTTTGCTTCGATCACCCGCGGATTCCGAAGCTGGTATTTGCCAAAGCTAAATTCATAAACCCCCGAGAAGTACCATTCCTTATCCTTGTCCCAGAGTTGCTTTTCGCGATAATCTTGGTTAAACCATAATGCCGTGACCGAGCCGGTGTCGTCGTATATATCGGCCTTGATAAGCCGGACGCTTTTGGCGCGGGTTTTTTCGACTTTCTTGACCTTGGCCTTAATGATGACGTTGCCGGGTTGGATGTCGGCGATACTGGTGTCGGTTTGCCAGTTATTGTAAGTGCGGGGGAGATAGTATAGGAGGTCGCGGACGGTGCGGATTTTGCGACGACGAAGAAGCGCGGAGGTTTTTTCTCCTACGCCAGGAACGCTCTCAATACCGTCGTTTAGCTGCATATCTCTTTAATTATAACATAGGCTGGCGTCGATTATGCTTATGTTGTAATTTTCGAGTAAATCATTGACTATGGGTTGGAGTCGCGGTAGAATTGGTAGGTGGTTGTTTTCTTGGTGAATTGGCAGGGCTAGCCCGGGAAGTTTATCCCTCTCCCGTCGCGCTGGCTTTGGCAAGACGGCTAACTCAGGTAGTTGGCTAAATCTGGGAAAGGAGGTGAATATGACTAGATTGTTTATGGTTAGACCAAAACTAGATACAGTTTATTTTCCAAAAAAGAAATCAGTTAGACCTTAAATCCAACTGATTTCCAACCACTTGGAGTGAATCCTGAGATAGCTCCATTAGCATTATTATACTCTACGGGTCTTACGAAGTCAACCACCCCGCTCCCCACGAAAACAATAGTATGAATACTACACCCGTTCAGCCAAAAGTGTCATTTTGGCTTCACTCCTAAAGAGCCTGCGGTGCCCGTAGGGCACCTGCGGCGTCGGCGAAGCCGACAATAGCACTATATACATTGCCCCCGACCACTCTGACGGGGTCCCCGCGATAGCAGGGGTGTCTCTGAGGATTCGTAGACGGACTGTTGGAGAGTGGGGTATGTCATAAACAAAAACTGCCGGGCACGAGGCGCGACAGCTTTATGTTTTTAATAATGTCTTGCTTAGCTCATGAAGCTTTGGAGTGTGGCGCAGTTTTTGGAGAAATATTCAAGAAGATGGGGGTCAAATTCGCACTCGCGAAGCACATAGACGAACCAGTTCGTCATGTCTACGAAAAGGGCTACCAATTCTTTTTTGGTATCGCCCTCGATTTGAATGAGTCCGTTGCAAAGTTGCCCATGGAGAATCTGGATTGAATGTTCCGGCATTGAGTCAACTGTTCCTACGTTAATCAGAAACTCTCCGCAAGCTTGGTTGAGCCGATCCCAATTTGCTCTCGAGCTACCGGAAACGTTTGATATTTCCCTATCCTCTTTGATGCGTTGGTAGAGGACGGCGAAATTTCTAATCGCCAGCTCGATAAGCTTACTACTAAGCCTCACTTCGAGATCCTCTTTAGGGACGAGGAATTTTTGGTACGTGGTTATGAGATAACTTATCATCTCGGGATTTGTTTTGCCCATGATTGGCCTCCTTTGAATTTGGGATAGAGTTTCCTCAAGATCATTATTGTAAGATACAAAAGGAAATACTCCCCATTATATAATTGCATTATAGCACACTTTGCCTAAAAAGTCAAGCATTTTGGGCTATTTTGGGGTGTTTCTGAGAGTTTTTGTGTGGTTTTACAGTAGTGGAGGGAAAATTGCAATTTGGGTGTAAGTATGTTAAAATATACAGTAGCGGTCGCATCGTCTAACGGTTAGGACACCAGGTTCTCATCCTGGCAATCCGGGTTCGATTCCCGGTGCGATCACCAAGCACGCGTGGTGAAATTGGTATACACGCTACCTTGAGGTGGTAGTGGGAGCAATCCTGTGTTGGTTCAAGTCCAATCGCGTGCACCAGGTGATTATTTTGTAAAAAGTAAGTTGAAAAAATGTACAACTTATGGTAAGATTGTGAATGAAAGGTTTTATTATATATTATGGTTAGTGTGATTTTGCAAGTGGTGAGTTTAGTGTTGTTGGTTTCGGGGTTTTGGTTGATATGGAGTAAGGTGGGCGGGCAGAGTTTGCCGAAGATCGGGAAGGCGGACGATAGGCGGAAGGTGTTTATCGATACGTCGACGATCATGGATGGGCGGATTCTTTCCGTGGCGAAAACCGGGTTTTTGGGCGATCACTTCATGATCCCTCAGTCGGTGTTGAAGGAGATGCAGACGTTGGCGGATGGGCCGGACACGAACAAGCGGACGCGGGCGAGGTTTGGGATGGATGTGGCGAAGGAGTTGCAGGAGATCAGCGGGATGCGCGTGGAGATTTTTAATGATGACGAGATGAAGGGCGGGGTGGATGGTCGGTTGGTGAAATTGGCGAAGGA
>WRLZ01000042.1 GCA_009777365.1 Candidatus Saccharimonadota bacterium
GCCTTCTCTATTTCGTTGAGCTCTTTCTTTTCCTTTACAACCAACTCGCCACTTTCCGGCGGTGTCCACAGCGCCGAAAAAACCCCCTTCCACCACTTAAACCCATCTCCTTGGAGAATGCTTGTCGACTTCTTCTCTTTCAAGCTCTCGATATAATCCTTCGTGTCCTTATGCCAATCATTATTTGCCGGCCGCGCCAATATCTGAATATAAAAATCCTCATTCTCCTCCATCTTAGCCAACTCTCCAGTGATCGCCGCGAGCGGATCAACGTCAAAATTATCGAACGTCCGAATCGGCAACGCCTCATTCTCGCTAAGCACCAACTCCGCCGACATCTTCACAGGATCATGTTCCGCCACTCTCGCGTAATCTTCCGCCGCCTCGCTAATCTGCACCGTCGGATACTGCGCGTAAATCTGTCCTTCGACGAACTTGCGAAGAGTCTTCGGCACCCAAACGAAGAACTTTATCTGTTGCTTACTGCTCACAATCTCAAGGCTGAAATGCTCCTGGATCACCCCGGCTTTCAACTCTTCATCATCCCTCAGGATCCCATGCAGACTCGCAAACATCTGCTCCGCCGCCAGAGCCTGCTTATCATTCGCCCTCGGGATTTCGAGCATGAGAAGCGTCCCGTCCAGCTCTTTCGCTCCGTTCTTGAACCCCTTATCCTTTCGGAGCGCCCTCCAAAGTATCAATCCCACAAACAAAATCAGTAGCGGTAACCAAAACCAGACCTGAAATAAGAAAATTGCCGCTGGCGTTTCTATCATAATACCTATATTTTAACATAACCATAATCATTTTACAATAGTTACCATAGCATCCGTCACATAGTCATAGAGCAAATATTTGAAGATTTTGTCCAAAAAGGCTTGAAAAATACAAGACAGTGTGTTATAATATATATAGTAAACAGGAAATAATAGGTTCTCCCGATGAGTCAATCGGGCGCAGAGGTGATGCCCACCCTTACCTCATGCGCCACAACGGTTGGCTCATCGGGAGTTTTTTGCGTCCCCAGCCCTCCCCCACTTGCAATCTGGTTTCATTTCTGCTATTATCAAGGTAATTATGGTTAATCTTATAAATAAAAGGGGGTAAAATGGACCGAGACAACGATAGAACAAGCGGAAATTCCAAAAAATTCTCCGCTCGCGCCATACATAACAGAAATATGCAAAACAATAACTCGCGTCGCGGCGTAGCTTCAGACGAAGTTTTTGATGCAATCCCGGACCACGAGGAGTCGGCAAGGTCATTCGTCGAGGAAGAGGACAACGCCTCTTACGAAGAAGACCGCCCGGACTACAGAGATAATACTCGCTACGAGAACAACAAACCAAAAGGCGGCGGCATGAAAGGCGTACTCATAGCCCTTGTCGCTATAATCGCTGTGGTGGTTATCGGTATTTTAATCTGGTCCGCTGTCAAGGAGGACGAGGCGACCGACGGCAATACCGGTGGCGCTGGATCTGGCCAAGAAGAAAGCAATGTCAATAATGGTAGCAATAATAACCATAACAACAACGGCCCAAGCAACGGCAACAACAACGGTTCTGGCAACAATAATAATGGCTCTGGCAATAACAACGGCGGCTCAAGCGGAAACAACGGCGGCGGAACTGGCAACATCACCCCTGGCCCAATGGAAGACACCATCGACTCCATCATCGAAGCCTTCACGAACTCCACTTTCTTCGAGGAGAACCCAGCCCGCTACGAGTTCAGTGGCCTACAGATCAATAATGGTCAAACCGAAGGCTTCCGAAACGCTACTGTCGCTATCATGCCAACAGAGGGTGCCAGTTTTGTCGGAATGTTTTATCGAACACCAACTCTCGGCTGGCAATGGTTCGCCGCCGCCGAGCAACAAACCACCCCATGTACCAACTTCAACACCAACGACCTCAGGAACGCCTTCTTCGGCCAGCCCTGCCTAGATGCTAGCGGCAACACCACAACAGTCCAATAGATAGACGAATATCAAAAAGCACCTTCGGGGCGCTTTTTGCCGCAGGCTCATGAGGAGCATAAGCAAAACCAAAACCACGCTTTTGGTTTTGCGAGTTCGCCCCAACTCTTACGAAACCACACTTTCCATGAGCGGTTGCAGCCTAAAATAATAACCCCCATCTATTCTCGCAGAGAACATAGACAGGGGCTATTGGCATTATACTAATACCCTTTAACGCATCAAGTTGCTGACCCAGATTTCTCCGGAGCGTGACCCACCTCACACAAATAGGGGCCCGCCGGTTAAAGGGGTTATTCTGCATACAAGCCTAGCGAAGTGGAGGTAAAATACTTATAAGATATAATTTCCGAAGAAAAAATATCCCTGCCAGAGTTCTATGCAGATAACGATCTGCTAACGAGTTAGCAGAAAGTATAAATAGGTTGTTATAGTTTCAGTTTAGGTAACAAACAGGAATGTTATCCTAACTCGTTCCCATTATAGCACACTTGCAAGCAAAAGTCAATAGTTTTTCGCAAAAAAGTGCCATTTTATACCCAAAAAGTCCAATTTTCCCCATCTGTCAACCATTTTCGACCAGATTCGAGCACCCTCATCACGCTAATGCTTAAAATATTGTCTAATTCTTGCCATCACATCATGCTTATGCTTATATAGTTCCATTCTCTCCCCACGAAAACCGCTAGCGCTATCAGTGCCGCCAGTAGAGACAGAGATAGACTCGATGCCAGCATTGGTGGTATAGACTGAGTGGCCGCCACGGATGAACCAAGGACCAGAGGCAAAGACAGAGTAGGCAAGAGCCCCCGACCACCCAGAGGATTCGGTAGAGGGTATGTCTATGATAGAGTTCTCTTATCTCCCATCACGCTTATGTTGTAATTTTCGAGTATTTCATTGACCATTAGCCATCGGGCGTTATATAATCAGATAATGTGGAATATAAATAAAACCCTACCCCACGAATCCGAATGGACCAGGCCCCTGCAAAACATAGCCAAGCCCCCTTCTGTCCTACGTTATCTTGGCGCCCTGCCAAGCGAGCGCACCCCAACCGTCGCCATCGTTGGCGCTCGCAAACCCACCGCCTATGGCGAAGAAATGACCCTAAAGTTCGCCTTCGAGCTCGCCAAGTGCGGCATAATCATCGTCAGCGGCCTCGCCCTCGGCATCGACGCCTTGGCGCACAAAGGAGCTCTCGACGCCGGAGGCATCACTATTGCCGTCCTCGGCAACGGCCTGCCAACAATCTACCCCAGCCGCCACCAGAGCCTCGCCAGGCGTATTTTAGATAATGGCGGCGCAATCCTAAGCGAATACCCCGAAAACTCACCAGCCTGGCCCTCGAACTTCCTCGAACGAAACCGCATCGTCTCTGGCCTCTCTGACGCTGTATTGGTTATCGAAGCCGCCGAACGTAGCGGCACCCTCAGCACCGCCGCCCACGCCCTCGAGCAAGGCCGCACCATCTTCGCCCTGCCCGGCCACATCACCTCCCCGCTCTCCACCGGTTGCAACAATCTCCTAAAGCAAGGCGCCACTCCCGCCACATCCGTTGACGATATTCTCCATGCCTTAAAGATCATGCCAGAACAGTCCGCGAAATCTCTCAATACCAAATCCCGCCCAACCACCGATCCCGAAAGCCTCATTTTTGCTAAACTGGAAGAAGGTCTAACCGACGGCGACGAAATCATGAAATCTCTCAGCCTCCCCGCCAGCGACTTCGCCGTCGCCATCACCATGCTCGAAATCGGCGACTTCGTGGTTAGCCTTGGAGCTAATAGGTGGTCTATAAAGTAAGCCTAATCCACAAACGACGTCATATGATAACTCGTAAACCCAGCATCCTCCACTTCCCGAAGCGTCGAATGCTTATCGTCAATAAACACAATATCCTCCTTAGATACCCCAAGCCTATTCATATACTGCTGGATCGCAACGAGTTTCAAATCCGACCCCGCAATGAAAATAACGTTTTCCCTCTTTATACTCGGATAATATTTTTCCAGCCACTTATACTTCTCATCAATCTCATGATTCGTCGTGATAGCCCCAAGCACATAAATCCTACTCGGATCAAGCTCCCGCACCACATCCACCATCGTCTCAAGCGGCCTACTGTTTATAAAAACATCCCCGAAAAACAACTCCTCAAAAGTCTGCCCTCTCCGCCCATCACCCCCGCTGATATGATTGTTATACCGATACTCCGACAAAGTCCCATCCAAATCCAAAAACACAATCCTCCCCTTAATCTTCTCAACCAACCCTCTTCGCATATTACAGTCCTCCTATATCCTTATTCTACCATACTCCCTCTCCAACCAATCATCTTCTGCATCCTCTGGGTGGTCGGGGGCGCAGGCTCGCTCTGTTTCAAATGCCAATCCTTGGCCTATGCGGGGTGGCCAGTCCGCTACTGTGGGCACTGCTGGTGTTGAGTCTAATTATGACACCACTGGAGAGGCTACTGATACACGCGGTTTTCGTGGGGTGGTCTCAATTTTCCCACTACTGTAAATCATTAGGAAATCACCCAAAACTATTGACTTTTCACCCAAAGTGTGCTATAATACAAGAAGGCGAAGGCATAGAATGTTTACATTCTTTCCTGAACCGACGCCCTATTATGCCGGCGAAGCCGGGATAATAGAGATGTATAATGGGAATTGTTTCTCATCGCAACTTTACACAATAACTTCACCATTTGTTTTTGCCCCATTTGTACGTGAAAATCTTCGTGTATAAATCGGGCAAAAACAGAGTTTTGCCCATAATACTTCACAAAACGAGGAGGAAACAAACATGGGTAAAACATTCCAAGAGCTAGCAAAAGAAATCAAAGAAGCAATTCAGGCAGAAATAGCGAAAATTTCCGACTTCAACAACGGGGCTATCGTAATGCGTTTCGTACCCTTCAATGCTTCCGCACAAAAGTTTCTCGGCGGCTTCGACGAAGACGCAGAAATCGAATTATCGTACCATATCAAGCCTGTCGGGTTCGGCCAGAAGGAAACAAGCTACACGCGCCCAGCCGGATGGCGCGGCAAAGACTTCGAAGTCAATTGCCGCGACTACGCCGACCTCAAAATTGGCGCCTGCGCTTACGCTCTGCACAACAACTTAGGCCGCCGCGCGAGCGATATGCCAGAAGATGCCGAAACTTACGGGCGCGTAGCCAGTACCGGATGCGTTGTCTATGACGTTGAGCGTGTCGAAACCCTCGGGTATTCAGAAACACCAGAGCTTGTGCCATTCTTCCGCATCTATGTCGCAGTTAGCGGCGCCACAGGCGAAGAAGATGAGATTTGCGCTCTAGCCGCTGGCAAAGTCCTTAAAAACTGGTGCGACACCGAACTCGTTCCCGCTGCGTATTACAGCAACCCCACCAAATATCTCTCCCTCCCCGAACCCGCCCCTCTCGAGCAATAATCGGAATCATTAAAGTTATTGGCAAACAAAATCGTCTGGCCTACGTCAGGCGGTTTTATCGCCCTTGACTTTTCTCTCAATCTGTGATACAATATAAAAAAGGACCAAATATGTCAAAAAAACACCCCATAGTAGCAATAATTGGACAAACCAACGCAGGCAAAAGCTCGCTCTTCAACCGCCTCACACGAAACAACACCGCCATCGTCGCGCGCGAAGAAGGCACCACTCGCGACAACGTCTCTGGCAAAGTCATTTGGGGCGATCACATCTTCCAGCTCGTCGATACCGCAGGCCTCAAGAAACCCGACGACGATTTTGAAGCCAGCATCCAGGACCAAATCAATGAAGCCATCGCCGCCGCCGATTTAATTCTCCTCACAGTTGACGGCACCAAGCACATGGACCAAAAAGACATCCAGATGGCTCGCGACGCCCTGAAGAGCAAAAAACCCGTCTTTCTCCTTGTCAATAAAGCCGACCTAAAGGGCACTCTCCCTATCGAAGAATTTCAGCGCACAGGCATAAGAAACATCAAAAAAGTCTCCGCCGAGCACAATATCGGCATCAACGATCTCCTCGAAGCAATTATTGAAAATCTCCCCAAAGTCTCCGGCGAAATCAAGGAACCGGATCTAAAGATCGCCCTCATCGGCCGCCCCAACGTCG
>WRLZ01000043.1 GCA_009777365.1 Candidatus Saccharimonadota bacterium
CCTCGACAAATGCACAGGATACTAACGAGGCAACTCCTGTTCCGCCAGCTCCAGAGCCAGCTTTTACTGAGCCAGCACCAACACCGGCCCCAGCGGCACCTGCTATGACAGGCGGGTTGACCGATCTTAAGACCAGTGTTCTTACTGATCTTCGCCCTGTTATTGATAACATTGAAATTGTCCCGGATGAGAAGTACCACCTTCTTTCAACCCTTTTTAAGGCAAACAAAGATTCGACTATAATTGAGCCAGCTTATAACGCGGCTCGTAACATTCCTGACGACACAAAGCGTGCGGAAGCGCTTTTGGAAATTGTTCACGATATTGACTCTGTAAATTAATTGGGAAGGAAAAAGAAAGGGTAGGTTATGGCAAAGAGTGCGGGTAAGAAAACGGTGAAGAGCAGTACGGCTAGGAAGCCAGTTGCTAAAAAGAAAGTCGCTAGTGCGGCCAAGAGGACATCTAGGCCAGTAGCTAGGAGGTCAAAGAGCCACGAGGAGATGCGGCCACATCCATTGGGATTTGGCGTGACAGTTTTTGTTACAATATTGCTTTTGTTCGTCTTGATCGCTATATCGGTTGCGCTAGGACGAATGAGCGCTGGAGAATAATATCCACAACTATTCGGTGGTCTGCGTTGTCAGAATCTCCGAGCCAAAAGAGCTGTATGTTGAGTACGGCTCTTTTTGAGTATAGCGAGGATTATTCGGATAGAGCGGAATAGTATTATTGGAGTTTTGATTTGATGATTTCTTGAACTTTGGCAGGGTTGGCTTTGCCAGCCGATTTTTTCATAACTTGTCCGACAAGGAAGCCGATAGCCTTTAGCTCGCCATTTTTGATGTCGGAAATGGCTTGGGTTGCGGCTGGCATGGATAGGACTTCGTCGACTATTGTTTCAAGGGCACTGTCGTCATTGACCTGCAAAAGGTTTAGCTCTTCTGCGATTTTGCGAGGAGAGTCCTCGGTTTTCCATAGTTCCAGGAGGATTGTTTTGCCCGCGGTCGAGTTAAGCTCGTGGTTAAGAACCATTTTAGCGAGTTCGCTGAGACTTTCAATAGAGACTTTGCTTAGGTCTAGGTTGGCGTTTTCATCGGCGGAAAGGATTCCGGAGAGCCAGTTGGCTACGGTCTTGGCGATTTCTACGTTCGATTCGGTAAGAGTAGCGGTGAGTATTTTTGCTTTATTGGCATCATTGAGTAGGGTTTCGACGACGCCACTGTCAAGACTTAATTTGTCCCAAAGGCGACGATACTGGCTAGGCATAATTGGCATGGATTCTTTGATGCTGTCTACGAAATTTTTAGAAAGGACTAGGGGTGGGACATTGGGGTCGGGCATATAGCGATAGTCTGCGGCTTCTGCTTTGCTCCTTTGAGAGAGAGTTTTTTGTTTGGCGTCGTCCCAGCCTCGGGTTTCCTGTATAATTTCGCCACCTTTGCCAGATTCGATCAGTTCGATATGGCGCGCAAACTCGTAGTGCGCGGTAGCCTCGATTGACTTGAACGAATTGAGATTTTTTATTTCTACACGAGTGCCGAGCTTGCTTGAGCCTTTCGGTGCGGCAGATATATTGATGTCAAAGCGTATGTTGCCGTGGTAGAGGTCGCCAAAACTAGCGCCGGAGAAGGTGGCAAGGCGCCAGAGTTCTTGGCAGAAATTACGCGCGACGATGGCGGAGTGAATATCGGGCATGGAGACGACTTCGACGAGTGGCGTGCCGGCGCGGTTTAGGTCTACGAGCGAGTAATCATTGAAGTGGGTTTGTTTGCCGGCGTCTTCTTCAAGGTGGGCGTGCTCGATGCGGACCTTGATGGGTTCGCCATTTTCGTCTCGAACTTCGATGGAGCCAGCTCCGATAATCGGGTGGTACATTTGAGTTCTTTGGTAGCCGCTAGGTAGGTCGGGGTAGAAATAATGTTTGCGGTCGAAGCGGCTTACGAGATTGATTTCGGAATCCATAGCCAGGCCTAGTCGTACGGCGAGTTTGACGGCGCGTTCGTTTAAGACTGGTAGCATACCGGGGAGAGCCCAGTCGATTGGTGAGACCTTGGTGTTTGGTTCGGCGTCGCGAGCATCATTGTCTGCGCCGCTGAATAGTTTGGTTTTGGTTGCCAATTGGACATGGCACTCTATGCCGATCGTCATTTCGTACTTTTCAATAATTTCCGGAGAAAGCATTAGAGTACCCCCAAGTCTTTTAGTGCGCCGCGGAATTGGAGCATGGCTTTCATGGCTTGGCCATAGTTGATCTCAAAATCCGGCTCATGGGCGATTTGGTTGCGGATTTTGTGGGCTGCCCAAACAGCGTTTGGATTCTTGAAATGCTTTTCGGCGCTACGCAAGCGATCTCCCATGGTTTCGCCAGAGAAGCGGCCCGCGCGAAGAATGAAGTCGAGGAATTTGTCGGCTTCGAGAATTGCCAGATGATATGAAGGCTGATTACCTTGGATGAGGCTTTGTTCGATCTTTAGCCACTTGGCTTGGATTTTGGTCTTGTTGAGTGTCATTACGCGAGATTTTTGTCGGCTGACGAAGGCGAATAGCCCCATGCCCAAGAGTAACACAAAAGCGATGAAGAAAATCAAGCCCGAATTCATTATTTAACCTCCATTTTTTCAATTAGATCAAGCAAAGCAACGTCTTCCTTGTGGCGGCCGATTATAGTTAGGCTATCTGAAAAAGTAGCGGAGGGCAGGCCAGAAAGAGGGGCAAGTGCGGGGAGAGGAGAGCCGAGCAGACAGTCAACCTCATCAAAAACTTTTCTGAGGTCGTTTATGATGAGTGTGCGTATGCGAGCGGCCTTTAGGAAATATTTGTCATAGTTTTCATGGGAGATTATATAATTGCCGAGGAGAATTTTGTTCTTGGTCTCGGCGGAGAGGCCTTCGGCTCGAGAGGTGCCATAGAGGGCGGCTATACTGTTTTCGCTTGCACGAGTGCCGTAGCGAACGCCATCAAGGCAGGCGGTGTTGCCGATAGCTTCGGCGGATGCTATAATCTCGCGGACAGCCTCGGCAAATTTCGCGTTGGGTAGGTTCACTTCATGGATTTCGTAGCCGAGGTTTTTTAGTTTTTCTATTGTGCCGCTTGGAGCCGGAGAATCTTTGAGAGTGCCTATGATCTTGATGGGGTTTGGGGTTAGCTCAAAGACGTTTTCGGGCAGGGAGGTAGAGTCTTTAGGGTCTTTGCCAGCCATGATTTTCATAAGTGGCTTTAGGGAGTCAAGGGTTTTGGCGTAGCAGCCAACGGTTTCGAGAGAGGAGGTTTGGGTTGCGACGCCGAAGCGTGAGATTGCTCCAAATGTGGGCTTGATGTTGATGAGCTCTTTGCGGGGCGCGGTGTCTGTGCTTAGGGTGAAGGATGCTTCATCGGTATTCTCTACTAGGGTTATGCCATTCGCTTCAAGTCTTTCCACAGCTGTTGCAGAGAGGGGAGGGCGGAAGTTCTCAAGAAGTTTTTGGCTAGCGGAGCAAATGTCGCCTTTACGCAAAAAGTTGTCTTGGAAAGCGCAAGCGATAATGGTTTCTTTAGCACTCATACTATAAGACTTTCGGGACTTTGGTCATGTGGTTTATATTATCTTGACGGAGCGCTAAAAGATCGTCGCCAGTTACACCGTAATCAATAATTTCGTCTTTAATTTCGTCTTTACGCCAGACAGTCTCGAGGCCGTCAACACTGAAAGTCGGCAGGGTGCCGTCTGTTTCAACTGTGCAGATTTGGTCAATGTGTTCAAGAGTCTTTTCCAGGTCGGATTTTCGAGTGGCCAATTCTTCGTCATTCATAGTCAGACTGGATAATTCCGCCAGATGGCGTATTTCTTCATCGGTTATCATCATATATAATTATATTCTAGCAGGAAAGTTGGATTTTTGCAAGCTTTGGGGGAATATTCGCTATCGGCGAATTTATCCTTGGCCTTGGCTGTTCTTCATCCTTCTGATGATTCTGGCCGTGTCTTTGGCGATCATAAGCTCTTCGTTGGTGACGAGTTGGTAGATGGCGTATTTACTGCTTGGGGCGGAGATTAGGCCTTCATTGCCGTCGCGTCCAGACATGCCGTCGTTGAGTTTGTCATCGATCTTGAAGCCTAGGACTTCGAGATGTTTTACGATAGCAGCGCGTATAACCCAGCGGTTCTCGCCATTGCCGGCAGTGAAAACCAGCGCATCGAGTTCGTCGAGCGAGACCATGAGCGAGGCGATAAGCTTGGCGGCTTTATAGGTCATCATATTCAGGGCCAGCTGACAGTTTTCGTTGCCGTCTGCGGCTTCTCTTTCAATATCGCGCGTGTCGTCGGAGACGCCAGAGACTCCCCTGAGGCCAGATTCGGTGTTTAGGATATTGATAACGCTTTCAGCCTGGATGTTCTCTCGCTTCATAATGAATGGGACGATGCTGGCGTCGATGTCGCCGGAGCGGGTTGCCATGATCATGCCCTCAAGTGGGGTGAGTCCCATTGTGGTATCTGCGGATTTGCCATTCTTTACGGCGGCTAGGGAGGCGCCAGAGCCGAGGTGGGCGATGACAGCGTTGACTTTGCCGACAGGCTTGTCGAGGGTATGGGCCAGCTTCTCGGTAATGAAGCGGTAGCTGGTGCCATGGTAGCCGTAGCGTCGGACGCCATACTTTGTGTACCACTCGGTTGGGATGGCATAGCGGTAGGCGTAGTCGGGCATGGTAGAGTGGAAAGCAGTGTCGAAAACAGCGACTTGCGGTAGGTCTGGTGCGATTTTGCTGACGGCCTTGATGCCGAGGATGGCGGCAGGATTGTGGATTGGGGCGTATGGAACGGCTTCCTCGATTTCCTTTAGGATTTCCTTGTTGATAAGGGCAGACTCCTTGAGTTTTTCGCCGCCATGGACGACGCGATGGCCGACGGACGAGATAGTTTTGGTGAGGTGGTATTTATCCAGGAAGGCGAAGATGGCTTTTAGTGCGTCGGCGTGGGTGGATGGTTTTGGGAGTTCGCCGGGAATTTCTTGGTCGTCGTACTTGAAGCAGATGCTAGCTTTGCGATTGCCCAATGGCTCGGCGTTGCCTTTTAAGATCATTTCCTCTGTTTCACTGTTTATTACCTGAAACTTTAAGCTTGAACTGCCGCTATTGATGATTAAAATGTTACTCATACTGAGACTCCCTTATTATCTTCTGTATTAGCATAATACCATAGATGAGGATTTATTTCTAGAGAGCGTAGGGGTTTTCTTTTTCTTCCTTATTGTCGCGTTGGCGTTTCCAGATGAGAAAGATAAAGAAGGAGAGGAGTAGGAAAAGAGGAAGGGTAGAATAAAGAAGGAATAGGAGGCTGGGGCTATCACTGTCGGATCCAATGACGCCAGCTAGGGGAGTCTGGTAATCGGGGAGTCGGAGAGGGCTTCGGCTGTTTGCTTCAGAGCTTGTGGCGGCAACGGCGCTGCTGATTGGCTCGGTGGCTATTATGGGCTCGACTAGGGGTAGGGTGTGCCAGCTGGAAATAGCGTTAGGAGCGGGCGGTGTGGCGGGTGGCGCTTGGTCGGAGGAGAAGACATCTTTGCTCTCATCCTCGATGTTGGCTTCGGAGTTGTTGTGCTCGTCGTTGCCGTCCTCATCGCTATCTTCGTTTTCTGGGTCAATGTCAGGATCGGGGATGGTTTCGGGTTGGCCGTCGTAGCGGTTGCCAATGTTGAGGTCACCGTTGTCGAATCTGGGAGCTATGTCTGGGTCGCTTCCGTAGAGTATGGCTTGGCGCCATATGGTATTGTTGTTGGCGACGTGGTTAAACCCAGGTGCCCAGTATTCGGTTATGAGGCCGGTGATCGAGAAGATGTCGGTTCTGCCAGTTGATGAGAAGGTTGGGCCATGGGGTATGAATGAGATTGTCGGGGAGGTGATGGATAGATTTGTCATGGCTTCGGTGGCTAGAGTGAGTCTATAGTTGGTGTAGCTTTTGAGAGATTCCTCCATGCCGGTTTCGATATTTATTCTGGTGTAGGAAAGGTAATTGATGGTGAATTCGGAGATTATCGGTATCCTAAGCAGGATTAGCTCGTTTGGGCAGATTAGGGTTTGATCGGTTTGGCAAAGGGTTTGG
>WRLZ01000044.1 GCA_009777365.1 Candidatus Saccharimonadota bacterium
AGTTACGGCCAAAAAACTCTCTACGGCCGAGGTGGCGAAACCTCCAAGCTGAGGGCTCTCCTCGAGAACTACGGCCCGTTGATTGTCCAGAAACAAATTGAACCGCCAGAAGTTATATTAAATGGCATCCCGCACATCTACGGCGACCGGCCATTCTTCACCCGCGCCAATGGCAAGTATCAATTTGCGGGCGGCTTTCGTCTCTTTATCCCATCTGACAGCATCGACGGACAAAAACGCATGATCCACGGCACCAAAAACACCGTATACGCTCCACTCTTTTAGGAAATCCCCTGGCTCAATGTTATATAACAACGAGCCGGGGTACCCACGAAATAATATATAATCAAGAAAGGATAACAATGGATATATTAAAATTAAGCAAAGAGCTGATCGCCACCAAATCTGCCAACGCATGCCTAAAGAAATGCGAGAAGGCAATAGAGGCGGCCAACATTGAACACTTTGAGCGTAGCAACGTCAAGGGTATTCTAGCCAGCAACCGCCCATCTGGCACCCGCAAATTCAAGATCATCCTAAACGGCCACCTCGACATCGTCGCAGGCAAACCCAACCAGTTTAAGCCAGTAATAAAAGGCGACAAGCTTTACGGCCGCGGCGCCACCGACATGAAAGCAGGGGTAGCTTGCCTGATCGACGTATTCAACGAAGTGCAGGGCAAGGTCAATTTCCCTCTAGCGCTTCAGCTCGTTACGGACGAAGAAGTCGGCGGGTTCAATGGAACCCTGGCCCAAGTCGACGCTGGCGTTCGCGCCGATTTCGTCATAGCTGGCGAATCCACCGACTTCGACCTCGTCAACCGCGCCCGCGGCGTCCTCCAAGCCCGAATAGATTTTACTGGCAAGTCCGCCCACGGCGCCTACCCAGCCCGCGGCAACAACGCCGTCCTACAGGCCACAAGGTTCCTAGCAGATCTAGAAAAACTCTACCCCCTGCCCAAAACCGATCAATACATCACCACCTTCAACGCCGCCAAAATCGGCACAAGCAACCAAACCACCAACAAAATCCCGAGCGACGCCTTTCTAGTCCTAGATATTCGCTATATTGCTGGCGATCTCGACAAATTCAAAGCCAATCTGAATAAAATCATGCCCTCAAAATCCAAACTAACCATTCTCGAAGAAGTCCCATCCGTCAATACTCCCCTGACGAATCCATATCTAAAGAAGTTAGCCAGCGCCACTAGTCGCGCCCTCGGCCAACCGCCA
This sequence comes from Candidatus Saccharimonadota bacterium, assembly GCA_009777365.1. Classification (GTDB taxonomy): domain Bacteria; phylum Patescibacteriota; class Saccharimonadia; order Saccharimonadales; family Saccharimonadaceae; genus WRLZ01. The sequence continues at coordinate 1,233 of WRLZ01000044.1, forward strand.
ACATCCCGCGGCGCTCTCGGCGCTTCCGATCTAGCCCACTACCAAAAGGTCAATGTACCTGGTGTCGAATTTGGCCCCATCGGCTCCGGCGCCCACGGCGACACCGAGTACGTCGAAATCTCCAGTCTCGACAACTACGCCTCCATCCTCAAGGACTTCCTCCTCTCAATTTGATGATATAATATAAACATGAAACTAGTTTTAATCCGTCATGGCGAAAGCATTTGGAACAAAGAAAACCTCTTCACTGGCTGGACAGACGTAGACCTAGACGCGGAAGGTGTTTCCGAAGCCACCAAAGCTGGCGATACTCTAAGAGAACAAGGCTTCGATTTCGACATCTGTTACACCTCCTATCTAAAGCGTGCCATCAACACCCTAAACATCATACTCACCCGCCTCGATCGCGAATGGTTACCAGTTTACAAAAGCTGGAAACTAAACGAACGCCACTACGGCGCCCTGCAAGGCTTAAACAAATCAGCCATCGCCGAACAATACGGGGAAGAGCAGCTAGAACTCTGGCGCCGCTCCTTCGACACCCGCCCCCCAGCCCTAGAAGAATCCGACGAACGCAACCCCAAATTTGCCACCCCATACCGCAATGAAGACCCTAGCCTCCTGCCTCTAACGGAAAGCCTAAAAGACACCTTCGACAGAGTCGTGCCATATTTCAACGAAGTCATCAAGCGCGACATGGAAAACCGCAAACATGTCCTAGTCGCCGCTCACGGAAACTCTCTTCGCGCCTTGGTTAAACATCTTGAGAATATCTCGGATCAAGATATTGTCGAAGTAGAGATCCCAGTAGGCGTTCCACTTGTCTATGAATTTGACGACTCCATGAACTTCATCAAGAAATACTATCTCGGACAATAAACAACTAGAAATAAAACACAACTTGATATATACTTATAAAGTAACTAATAGGTGGAAGAAGGAATTTTAATTATGTCAAACAGTAAATTAACCCCAATCAAAATCGCCGTAGCAATCGTCGCACTCATCGCAATCGGCGTAATTGTTTCGGTTTTCGTGAGAACCTCAAGCGACGAGCCCACCCCTCCGTCTAACCAAAACACCAATCAATCTAATGGAGGCGGAACCATAACGGAGGCCACCCCTGGTGAACTCACCCTCATCGACGGCCCCTCTATTCTCGCTTTCCTAAACGAAGGCCAATCTGGCTTTCTGTACGTCGGCCGCCCAACCTGCCCATTCTGCCAAGTATTCGAGCCCATGCTTGCTGAAGTAGCCGCAGAAAAAAATCTCCAAGTTTTCTACTACAATACCGAAGACAACAGCGGCAATGCTGAAGGCTGGGAAGCCATGACAATCCTAGAAGTCGTCTACGTCCCACACTTCATCTTCATTAGTAACGGCCAACTCGCCGACGCCCTAGAAGACACCACCAGCCGAGAAGCCCTCGTCGAATTCATCAACAAACACCGATAATTTTCCTGCATTTAGCAACCAGCAAGGCAATTTCACGAAAGTGGGTATGACTCGGCCTAGCGGCCTGGAGCGCACACTTTCGGGGAACTGCCTTGCATAGGTTGCTTCAATGTGGTAGGATTAAGGAGTAAATTAAATAAGAAAGGGTACAATATGGAAAAGTTAGCAGCACTACGCCACAGCTTGGCGCACATTTTAGCGAGCGCCCTCCAAACAACATACCCAGACAAGGTCAAATTCGGCACAGGCCCAGACACTGAAACCGGCTTCTACTATGACGTCTTTTTCGACGGCGTAGACTTCATGGAAAAAGATCTAAAAACCATCGAAAAACAGATGTGGAAGATTGTAAACCAGAACCTTGAAATCAAATATTTCGAGAAGCCAGTCGACCAAGCCCTAGCTTGGGCCAAAGGTTCAGGCCAAACCTTCAAGCACGAACTAATCAGCGACCTAAAGGCCGAAGGCGAAAAAACTGTCGACTTCTACCAAATCGGCGACTTCATCGACCTCTGCAAAGGCCCACACCTTGCTCATACCGGCGAAGTCCCAAAGGGCAGCTTCAAGCTCACCCGCATCGGCGGCGCCTACTGGCGCGCCTCGGAGAGCAGGGAGCAAATGACCCGCGTTAGCGGCATAGCCTTTGAAAGCGAAAAAGAACTCAAGGCTTATCTTGACATGATGGCCGAGGCCGAAAAGCGCGACCACCGCAAGCTCGGCAAAGAGCTCGACCTATTCACCTTCAGCCCCCTCGTCGGGGCAGGTCTGCCCCTATTCACCATGCGCGGCGGCATGCTTCGCAAGAAATTCGAGGATTTCTCTCTTAGCCTCAGGGCAAAAGCCGGCTTCGAGCGCGTCTGGACCCCACACATCACCAAGATTGATCTCTACAAAACCTCCGGCCACTGGGACAAATTCGGCGACGAACTCTTCATGGTCGAAAGCAAAGTCAATGGCGAACAATTTGCCATGAAACCCATGAATTGCCCACACCACACCCAAATCTACGCCAGCCGCCCACGCTCCTACCGCGATCTCCCAATCCGCATGATGGAATCTACTACCGACTACCGCGACGAGAAAACCGGCGAGCTCGGCGGACTTTCCCGCGTTCGCTCGCTTACCCAAGACGATTCGCACGTTTTCTGCCGCCACGAACAGATCAAGACCGAAGTCAGCGCCCTAGCCAATATTGTCAAGAATTTCTACTCAACCATCGGCATGAACGACCTCCGCGCCCGCTTGTCCTACCGCGACGACTCCGACGGCTACCTTGGCGAACAGGCAATCTGGGACGAAGCCCAAAAACAAATCAAAGAGTTAGCAATCGAGAACAAACTCGAATTCTTTGAAGCCGAGGGCGAAGCCGCTTTCTATGGTCCAAAAATCGACTTCATGGCCCGCGACGCCATCGGCCGCGAACACCAAGTCGCGACCATCCAGCTCGACTTCGTCATGCCTGGCCGCTTTGGCCTAGAATTTGTCAATGAAGAAGGCAAAAAAGAAACCCCAGTCATGATCCACCACGCCACCATGGGTTCAACCGAGCGCTTCCTATCTGTTTTCATCGAACACACCGCCGGCCATTTCCCGTTCTGGTGCGCTCCCGAGCAAATCCGCATTCTCCCCATCAACGACCAAATCTCCGACTACGTTGCAAAAATCGAGAAAGTCCTAGAGGAAACCACTCTTGAGAACCCCCTAGCCCACAACGACCTCCGCTTCACTGTCGACACTCGCAGCGAAAGCCTCGGCCGTAAAATCAAGGACGCCATTGCTATGAAAATCCCAGTAGTCTTAATCCTCGGCGACAAAGACAAAGAAGAGGGCGTTGTCTCAATCCGCCTCAAGGACAAAGAAGAAAAAGTCAAACTAAGCGATCTTGCTAATTATCTCCAAAACCTAAAATAGCCCACAACCCCATCCCCACGAAAACCCATATCGCTTGTGCCAATAGCTCCGGTAAAGGGGCCGATAGCTTCAACCCCCGCTCCTGCTTGGTTCCCGGCATTGCCCCCTCGTCTAGACCAAACAAGCGTGGCATCAACAGAACGTGCATCCGCCCCCGACCACCCAGAGGATTTCGTAGATAGATTGTCGGAGGGCGAGGCTAGACGTAGCGCCGCAGGCCCTTTAGTAAAGGCTCCATGAGAGCTTAGCGAAGCGCCGCTAGGCCCTTTAGTAGGCGGGTCAAAATCACACTTTTGACCCGCCGAATGCAGCCTACAAAATAACCGCCACATAATCATGGCGGTTATCGTATCTAAACTATTTCTTAAAAAGAGGAAACTGCTGCTTTTTCTTCTTGCGCGCATTCGCCCGCTTGCAACTCGCCGACCTACCGCCATTCGCCCGTAATCTTTTAGCCCTTTCTGCGGCCTCGGCCTTAGCAATAGCATCAAACTGCGGTTTCAGTACTCCATTAGTACAGAGTTGCTTATCATACTCCACCAACTTCCCATCAGCCCAATACTCGCGCCGCATCGTGAGCTGCCCATCCTCGAAACTCGACATGGCAATCTCCAGCACAACATTTATCGGCCCAAAGTAGCCCGCACAAATCCTAGCAAGAAACTTATCCATCTGCCACATCTGAAAAGCATGCCGCGAAATCGGATCGAGCATAATATACCCATTAGTATAAACCACGTGATTTATCCCCGCCATAAACGCCGCCTCCACAAACAGCAAGCGCGGATTTTCTTCCAGGTAATCCTTGTAAGTATTTGGACTGAAATCGAAAAACTCCGATCCGCCAAACGAATCTCCCCAAGAGCACCAGTCATTGTCATCATCATAGATGCCAGTTTCAACTTGCTTTTTTATAGTGACGGGGGGGGGTATAACCGTTCCTCCATCTGAGTTGTACAAATCAAAACGCCAACTCCCTTCCTCGCCCAGATGGAATGTCGCGCAATACGCGGTCGTAAGACTGACCTTGAAATTTGTTGTTCCACCATCATCAGAAAACATGCGGTTTGCCATGATAGTCACCTCTCTTCTTAAAATTTAAGCGCCAATTGAATACCTAAATTATATCATAATATCCCAAAACCCGCCACCCCTTGCAACCCAACACAATTTGTGCTATAATACAAATGTAAAAATTTTAACGAAACAGTTTTTATCATAAACCTGGACGCCTAAAAACGTTCCCAGATAAAAACAGTGAGAAAGGGAATAAATAAATTATGTCAGAAGTTGACATGCATGCTTTGCTGGAAGCCGGTGCACACTTTGGGCACAAAACCAGCCGATGGCATCCGAAGATGTCGCCATACATCCACTCGCGCAGGCAGGATATTCATATTATCGATCTCGCCAAGACTGTCGAAGCTCTCGAGGTCGCTCTGCCAAAGAT
>WRLZ01000045.1 GCA_009777365.1 Candidatus Saccharimonadota bacterium
ATAATATCCTTAATGGCCGGAATGGATTTGGCTGATATATGCGGTGATGTCAGAGTTGGCCATTGCGATGCGTGGGATACACCGGTGTTCGCCGATCAAGCGGATCTTGACGAAAGTCTGGCCGCGGTGGAGAGTGTGTTTGGAACGCCGACGAGTCCGACTACGGGCACTTTCTACAATATTGGCTTTGCCGATTTTCAAGATATTGTGGAAAACGACATCATCAAGGATGTGTTGGACGTTACGCGCAGGCCCCTTCACAATATAGTTATAGAGGATTTCTTCCCGGCTGATATTCTAAACAACTTTGATTTCAATCTTGCCGGACAGCCAAATCTCGGCGTTGTTACGCCGGACATCAATTCTTCGACCAATAGCCTTGTCTGGACACTTCCTGAGCTTCATGGAAATTCCGCAGCAGTTTTGCGATATACTTTGACTTTGCGCGATATGAATGACGAGAGTCTCATTGACCGAACATTCAGCACAAACGAGAGAGTCGTGCTGAATTATGAAGACGACGATGGAGACCCTCACACGGTTATATTGGACAATAGCCCAAGCGTTCGATTGGTAAGAGTTCCCGGTCCGCCGAATACCGCGGGGATGCTTCTTCGCAACCCATTTGTGGTTGGTGGCTTTGGTCTTGCGATAGCCTTCACTTTGTTCGCGTTGACCCGAAAGCAGAAAATCGCTTAATATAAAAGCGTAAAAACGTAAGCATTATTCATCATAGTGCTTACGTTCATAATATTTAATAAAAGAAAACGAAAAAAATGAATCACATCACAAAAACAATACCACAAAATCCCCGTACTATCTATTTGGCAGATCTTGTTCTGAAGAAGACAGATTATCCTGCTCCGTATACAGATTACTTTAACAACAATCGGAACAAGAAGTCGAAAAAGCTTCGACAGCCCAAGCAGCTTCCCCCTCAGCTAAACTTTATACAGACTAGGCATACAGTAAGTCGAAAAATTTCTCCAATCGCGATTCTTCGTGTCGCTTTAATATCGGCTGTTCTCGTGATAGCGGGGTTCTTGGCTTTTGATACTTGGACTGTAAACAATAACAATAGGATTGTCGAGCCAGTATCGGCCATTAGCGAAAGCGGGGCCGGTACGCAAAACAACAGTATTGTCGCTGATGTTGTTGATAGCGATCAAGGCGTGGTCGCTACGACGGCAAATGCGGTCGGGCGCATTAAAATACCATCGATTGGAGTTGATGCGCGTATTTTGAGCGCGGGATTGGATAATCAGGGGAATATTGCGGCACCGGCAACCAATTATGATACGGCATGGTTCAGCAACAGTTCGCAACCCGGCGAAAACGGCGCCGCATTTATCAGCGGGCATGTTGGAGTGGGAGAACCGGGTGTCTTTGAGAGCCTTTCTCAATTGAAACATGGCGACACAATTGTAATAGAATGGGTCGGAGGCGTTAGTCTGACTTATGTTGTTCGGGAGATTAAAACTGCGCCGCTTTATGAGTTAGACATGAGGGAGGCTTTGTCGGTTTATCCAGGATACGCTAAGGGTCTTAATATAATGACATGCGCGGGTACATATGACAGGCAGGCCGGGACTTACGACCACAGAACGACGATATTTGCTGTTATGGAATAGCGAGTGGAACAGAATGGAAATTAAAGAAGAAAGGATTTTAATGGATCATCAATATGGACAAAATCAGCATGGGCACAATCAACCCCCCACACACCCTCAACCGGTAGCAGCTCCCGGTGCCAAGTCATCAACGGCGGCAGGGTTACTGGGTATATTCCTGGGGCAGTTCGGGGTGCATAGCTTTTATCTAGGGTACAAGAGGGACGGTATCATTCACGTGGCCTTGTTTGGGGTCGGGTTGGCGTTGTTTATCGTGTCGAGTATCATGTTGGCAGGGTCAATGTCGGTTCAGTCGATCATAAGCGGAGCATATGCCTCGAGAGTGGCGATGGCGGGTATCTTCTCGACCATTGCTTGGATCGTCATGGCGGGTAACGGGATATGGGGGTTGGTCGAGGGGATTCTTATATTGACCAAGCCCAAGAGCGGCAAGTATGCACAGGATGCCAGCGGCAACGCTTTGGCGCAGTAGGGGGAGGATTGATAATAAAACCCGCAGATGAAAAGGTCGTCTGCGGGTTTAGGTTTTGAGAAATTATTTGAAGAATCGGGTGGATTGGGCGAAGCGTCGGCCACTCAGGACGTCGAAGTTGATGAGTTCGTATTCGGTGAGAACTATAGATGGGGCGGGGTATTGATCTTGGAAATAGAAATGGGCAAAGATTGGATATTTCTTTTTCATGTCGTCCAACATGAAGTGGAAAGGGGATTTCTCTACGCCGAGGAGGTCGAGGAGAAGGGTGGTGATGTAGTTCGGGGTGATGGTGTTGACTTCAATTTGGTTCTCGAGGTCGAAGTTTGCATAGAAGAGGATGGGCGTGCTTTGGCGGAGTTCGTAGGGCAGGTTGTCGTATTGATATGGGAGATGGTCTCCCCAGAAAACCAGTACGACTTTTTTACCAAGGTTGTTCAGTTCGTCAACAAGGAAGCCGAGAGCCAGGTCGGATTCGTGGAGCGACTCAAGGTAGTTGTTGATTTGCTGATTGATATGAGGTTCGACATTCGCAGTGGAGTTGAAGCCGCGAGCATTAGCTGGAGTATCATGGAATGGCAGATGGTTTTGCATTGTAACCATGAAGATGAATTGGTTGTCGTCGGTAGAGTTAAGCTGGTAGAGGAGTTGGCGGTAGGCGGAATAGTCGGAGATGTATTCGCGATCGTCCGGGCGGATGCTGTCTTGATATGTGAAGCCAGTTTGGTCTATGAAAGCGTCGAAGCCAAAATTTTGATAGACAATATCGCGCTTGTACATTGAGGCGCCGTAGGGGTGCATGCCGACAGTGCGGTAGCCGCGTTCACCGAGAAATCTGGCAAAAGACGGGAAATTATTATTGCGGGAAACCATGTGGGTATAGGGGATGATGCCGGAGGTGAAGAAATTGGAGAAGCCGGTAAGAGCCTCAAATTCGACATTGGCGGTGCCGCCAGCAAATTCACTGGTGAAGATATTACCATGGGGGTTTTGCGATTGCAGTCTATGAAGATTGGGCAAGAGTTCATGATCGCTCTCGAATGGGTAGAACTCAGTGACTTTTGTGGCGTCGAAGAATGATTCATTCATGACAAAAATGATATTGATGTCTTCGTCGGCTAGGTCGATGCGATCTTTGTTTTCGCGATCGGCGACGGTTTGGTATTTCTTCGAGATTTGCTCGATGGATTCGCGGCTGTAATTCGCAGGCTCTTCCATGCGGCGAGACTGGAGATTGTAGATAAAGCCGATGAGAAAGCCGTTTCTCCGATAGTTTTCGGTTTGGTTCCAGGCGACAAATTCGGATCTGAGGAAATCGTTCCAGACGCGGTTGCCTTTGGTATTGCGAATGAAATGGGTGCCGGCAATGAGGAATGTGGCGGCGACAGCTACCAGGCAGACTCGAGTGATGATACGGGATTTTTTGCTGAACTTGGCGGGGAGTTTTCGGTTGATGAATCTGTGAAGAAGGATGGAGGAAAAGACGATAGCGGCGGCGGCAATGATATTTATAATAAGGCTAAGAATGCCGACCATGCCTATGAGAGATCCGGATTCGGTAACCATGCCGAAATCTTCGGGGAGGAGCGGGGCGTCGCGGTAGATGATTTTGTTATAGTTTGTATACATGAGGAGGATAAAAATGGAGGCTGTAACGCCGCCAGCAACAAAAACATTGCCGAAAATGCCCGCGAAGAATACGATTATGGCGAAGATGATGAGGGCGCTGTAGAAAAAGACTCGCGGACGCTCGAGGAGCATGTCCCAGACGGGGCCAAAGGAGTTTAGATTATGGCGATATTCTATGAAGATCAAGATGAGGATGGAGATGACGACGGCGAAGGCGACAGAGATGGCGACGAGCGTGCGCGTCGGCGTGAAGAATTGTTTTATATTAACCTTAAGCTGTTTAATACGACCCTTTATTTGGCTCATTTTAATCATATGTATATTCATTATACCATAAAAGGGAGGGGCGGTTCAAATTCGGATTTTCATTTTTGGGAAAACGTGGTAATATGAGATATGGGAAAGAGGTTCTCGAAGACGTTTTGGTGTTTTTCACCACCAGTGATGCTGGCGACGTTTTTTATTGAGACTTTTGGGGCGGTGTATGTGTTTTTACGATATAAAAATACGCAGATTACAAGGATTATTATAGCGCTTCTTTTTTGTCTTGGGATTTTTCAGTTGGCGGAGTATTTTATTTGCGAGGGAGGGATTGCGCTACCGGGGTTGGTTTGGGCGAGAATAGGATATGTGGCGATTACGCTGCTTCCGCCGCTTGGGATTAGTTTGGCTATGGCGATAGCCAGGAAGCGCTCGAGGACTGGGCAGGTAGCTTTATATGTTATCGCGACGGGTTTTATAATGTATTTTCTTTTCGTAAAGAACGCGCTTGTGGCGGAAATTTGCGCGGGGAATTATGTTATTTTTGAGTCAAATCATTCGCATATACATTATGGACTGTATTATTACAGTTTGTTGATGGTGGGGGTTTGGATGTGTTTTAATTGGGCGAGGGAAGCCAAGGAGAAGAATGTACGTTCGGCGCTGACATGGCTTGGGGGAGGGTATCTTGCTTTCATGCTACCGACGGCTCTGGTGAATATTGTAGAGCCGGCAACGCTTGCGGCGATTCCGTCGATTATGTGCGGGTTCGCGGTTGTTCTTGCTTTGGTGTTGATTTTTAAGGTTGCGCCGAAGGTTTGCGAGAAGAGGGAATGGGGAAAGTTAAGCAAAAAGGAGATAGGATGATAAAGGATTTTAAGGAGTTTATAGCGAGGGGGAGCGTGGTGGATTTGGCTGTCGCCGTGATTATTGGGGCGGCGTTCGGGCAGATAGTAACGTCGCTGGTGAACAATATTTTGATGCCGATAATCGGCGCTGTGTTTGGTGGAGTTAATTTCTCGGGGTTTAGCTTGCGGGTTGGAGATGCTAATATCATGTACGGGAACTTTATACAAAGTGTGGTGAATTTCTTGATTATCGCTTTTTGTATATTCTTGCTCATAAAGGTTATAAACAAGATCGCGATAAAGAAACAGGCAAAGCCAGCGCCGCAGACGGTTGTTGATGAGGAATTGGAAAAGATTAAGGCTGCGGAAGTGGAGCTACTAAAAGAGATCAGGGATTTGATGAAGAGGGAAAGGAAGTAATATGAAGATAATGAAGTTTGAACATTCGGGATATTTGGTGGAGAAGGAAGGGCGGGGGGTATTGATTGATCCTGTGGAGCTTGAGAAGAAGTTGCCGGAATTTGACAACATTGATGCGGTAATTATTACACATTTGCACGGAGATCATTTTCAGCCGGAAGTTGTGAATAGGATTTGCGAGGTGAATCCGAAGGCTAAGGTTTTTGCGACGGAGGATAATGCGGGGAATATCGATGAGGCGGAAGTCGCGCGAGATGGCAGGAAGGTTAATGTGGGTGCGTTTGAATTGGGGTTCTTCGGGAAGGATCATGCGGAGATTGTCGAGGGGGAAGTTCCGTGTCAGAATATTGGGGTGGTGGTTGATGGAGTTTTTGCGACGCCTGGCGATTCGTTCGATAAGCCTCCGGTTGTTCCGAAAATTTTGGCTGTGCCGATTGCGGCGCCGTGGATGAAGATTCGAGAGGCGATGGATTATATAGGAAGGGCGAGGCCGAATATTGTGGTGCCGGCGCATGACGGGTTAAACTCGGAAATGGGTAACACGGTTTGCGATAATTGGATACGGAGGGCTGCTGAGGAGATTGGTGCGGAGTATAGGGGTGTGCATTATGGGGAGATAGACTAGTTCTCGAATAATCCATATATCGAATCCTCTGGGTGGTCGGGGGTATTGGTTCAGTCTTTCACTAACACTGCCGCCTGGTCTTATCGTGGGGGCTTCTCGGGTAGTGGCGTTCCTGCCGGTATCGCCGCCGGGATTGGGC
>WRLZ01000046.1 GCA_009777365.1 Candidatus Saccharimonadota bacterium
ATGTCGATTAATGGAGTTAGGAATGTTGATGTTAGATTCCCGCACTTCTGGGTGAGAAGAGTGCCGGATAATGCCGATAAAATCACTATACAGTTCGAGGTTGAGCAGTGAGTAGAATAGCTGTGCAGATTATGTCGCTGGATGTTGGCGACAAGAGGATAGGGGTGGCCTTCGGAGAGAGTGGCATACGGATTGCAGTGCCGTATCGGACGATTGATAATGACGAAAAGACAATGACTACCCTGGCTCAATTTATAAATAAAAACGACATAGATATTCTGGTGGTGGGTCGTCCGATTGACCAAGAGGGGCGTGCGACGGAACAAACTGCGAAAACAGAGGAGTTTATGAAGAAGATGATGGAGGCGCTTTTGGCTGATAAGAGCAATCGGGAAATTGAGCTTGCGAGCTGGGGGGAGAGTGGTACAAGCATGATTGCAGAGGATGTGCTGAAGAAAACGGGTCGGAGTTATAGTAAGGGCGATATTGATATGCAGGCGGCGGCGGTGATTTTGCAGGATTTTATGGAGAGTAATGAGTTCGGGCGTTTGGTAAAGAAAGTAGCTGAAAGAAAGGCGGCGGCATGACACCAAAATATAACTTCTTGAATAAGGCGCCTACGGGTCTTACGACGCCGAAGCGGAAGAAGAGTGGGGCAAAGGTATTTTTGCAAACAATACTGATTCTTGGGATAGTGTTGGCGGTGGCCGCGGCGGCGGCGGGTATTTGGTTTTGGAATATGACAAAACCAGCTGACAGGGGTGCTGAAGAGGAGAGGGTGTTCTTGGTTGAGCCGAACGAGTCGGTCAAGACTATTGGGGAGAGACTGGAGAGCGACGGGATGATTCGCAGTGCGGCGGCTTTTTGGTTCTACGCAAGGGTGGTTCAGAGGGGTGTGGTGATAGAAACAGGGAGATATAGGCTTTCTCCGAGTATGCCGATGCTGGATGTAATCAGGACTCTTACGGCTGGTGGAGAGAAGGCGCCTACGGCTATGATTACGTTTTTGCCGGGGGGAAATAAGTTTGATGCGTTTGCGGCGATGCGGAGTGTTGGGTTTGACGATACGCAGATAAACAGATTGGACGGAGAGGATTATTTGTTGGAAATACAGGCTAAGTTTCCGAGGCTGTTTGAGGGATGGACGACAGATAAGGGGTTGGAAGGATTCTTCTGGGGGGATACGTATGAAATTTTCCTGGATAATGGGTCGAGAGGGGCCTTGAATCGTGCATTGCAACAGATGGATTCGGTGATTGATAATGAGCTGATAGCGAAATTAGCGGAGAGCGGTAGGACGTTTTATGAGAGCTTGATATTGGCGTCGATTATTACGCTGGAGGAGCCGAGATATGAGGAGCAGAAGATTGTGGCACAGATTTTTATAAACAGATTAGAGATTGGTATGGAGCTTGGCAGTGATCCGACGTATAAGTATGGGGCACGGCTACTAGGGGTTGAATCGCACAGGGACTTGGATACTCCATTCAATACGAGGCTACATGCGGGTCTTACGCCGACTCCAATCGCAACTCCGTCGCTCAGTGCTCTTCAAGCCTTGGCGAGTCCGACACCCACTGATGCGTTATTTTTCCTGAGTGGCGATGATGACGCGCTTAGAACGGCGAGAACTTACGCAGAACATGAGGCTAATATCTTAAATTACTGTAGGGTGAAGTGTTTTTCATATCATTAGGGCTTGACTTTTAGCATGAAGCATGACATAATATAGAGGTAAGGGAGTAAGATGAAAGAGATTTTAAGAGGAGTAAAGAAGAAGGCGGGAAAGATTGGCGGTGACGCCAAGAGTGCTATTTCTAATACCAGTAATAAAATCAGGAGTAGGGTTAAGGGTGATAGTGTGAAAAGCGTGAAAAGTAGCCGAAAGAAGTTGCCGAAATTCAGTAATTCCATAAAGGCCTCCAAAAAACCCGAGAGAGTGGCGCCGAAGCCGACGCAAAGGCCTGCAAAACTGGGATTTTATGCTAACATAACCAGTAGTACTGGCTCCTCGAAGGCTGACCAGAAGGCTAGGAGGAGGGCTGAAGAGCGTGCGAGCAAGCCGAAGCACCCTGTAAAGAGATTCTTCTGGAATTTGCATCCGAAAAGGGTGCTTAGGTTCTGGTTCTCGAAGAAGGGGCTTATGTTGTCTCTGAAGATTTTCTTGGTGATGGTGCTCCTTCTGGTGGTGGCTGCTATTAGTATTTTTATGTATTTTCGCAAAGATATTGACCAGATTAGTCCTTCGGGTCTTCAGGATAGGGTGCAAAATACTGTCAACCGATACGAGGATCGAAATGGGCACTTGCTTTGGGAGGATCGGGGCGATAATGACTATAGGATGGTTGTGGACGGGAGCGATATTAGCACTTATCTTCGTCAGGCGACTGTTGCGATTGAGGATCGCGACTTCTTTAGCCACAGAGGGGTGAGTTTCGTGGGAATTTTTCGAGCTTTATGGAATAATTTTAGAGGTGGTGCGGTTCAGGGTGGTTCGACATTGACACAACAGCTCGTGAAGCAGATTTACTTTAGTGATGAAGCCGAAGACAGATCGTGGGGCGGAGTGCCGAGAAAGATCAAGGAATTGATTTTGGCGATTGAGGTGGAGCGAATGTATGATAAAGAGCAGATTATCACGTTGTATCTAAATTATTCGCCGTATGGGGGTCGAAGAAATGGTGTAGAATCTGGCGCGCAGGCGTATTTTGGGAAATCGGCGGCTGATGTCAACTTGGCGGAGGCGGCTCTTCTTGCGGCGATACCGAACAATCCATCATGGTTCAACCCATACTATGTTGGCGGTCATGATGATCTGATTGCGAGGCAGAATAAGGTCTTGAACGACATGGTGATAGTCGGGTTTATTGATCAGGCGACAGCAGATGAAGCAAAGATTAGGCAGATTGATTTTCGTGAGCCTACCGGAAGCAATATGCCGGATAGTGAGGGCCATATTGCGATTAGGCCTCTTGCGGATCAGTTTGAAAATATGAAGGCGCCACACTTTGTTATTGAGGCTCGAGATTGGCTTGAGGATAAATTGGGGATGAAGCGGGTGCGGGCCGGAGGGTGGACGTTTAGGTTGACTCTTGACTATACGGCACAGAGGATAGCTGAAGAAGCGGTTGCTGCTGGTTCGGCCATGAGGCATCTCAACGCGTCGGACAATATTGCTTTGGCGTCGGTGGATGTGGATACGGGGCAGGTGATAGCGATGGTTGGAAGTATCGGGTATGAAATTCCGGGGTACGGGCAAACCAACGCGGCAACTTCGCTTTTGGAGCCAGGATCGAGTATAAAGGGAGTTTTGGACTATGCGCCGTTATTTATGCAGAGGAGCGGAACGAATTTTGCCCCAGGAAGTATTATAATTGATGAGAATATTGACTCGATATATTGTGCGGGTAATACAAGCGGAAGGTGTTCTCTTCAGAACGCGTCCGGTAGGTTCTATGGGCCGGTAACTATACGATTCGCGCTTGGGAACTCGCTAAACATCCCGGCTGTGAAAGCCCTGATTATGAATAACTCGAACTCGGCAGGACAGTTTACGGGAAGTATTCACAATAGTCTTGACATTTTGCATAGACTGGGAAACTGGTCGTACTGCGCGCAGGGTCAATGGGCAGGAATATCATCGGCAATTGGTGGCGGTTGTTCGGTGCGACCGGATGAGCATGCGAATGCTCACGCGTCGTTGGCGCGAGGCGGAGCGTATAGGCCGCTGGCGTACGTTTTGGAGGCAAAAGATGGCGCGGGAGATGTGCAGTATAGCTGGGAAGATGGAGCTAGGCAACAAGTTATTGATCCGCAGGTTGCGTATATGATAAGCGATATTCTAAACGACCCGAATGCGCGGACTACGACCTTTGGCGGCCAGAGCCACTCGTTTGGATTTATGGTGCCCGATGTTTGGACCGCAAGCAAGACGGGAACGACAGATAAGGATGGGCAGGGTGCAAAAGACTCTTGGATGGTGAGCTATTCCCCAGTGGTTTCTACTGTAGTTTGGAATGGCAACCATGACGGTTCGGTGCTACGTTCGACAACAAATGATATAGTGCGTAGGGTCATAAATAACTATATGTATGGCGTGCACCATGAGGTTTATGCGGAAGGAAGGCCAGGAACGCTTGGGGGTAGATGGACTCCTAATATGCCGATTCCGCGTCCAAGTGGCATTAAGACGGTAAGCATAAACGGCAAGACAGATATAGCGCCATCTTGGTATAATCAAAGTAATTCTTCTGTCGAAGAGGTGGAGATGGAGTTCGATTCGGCTTCGAGGAGGTTGGCGACACAATATACGCCAGCGGCTAACAGGGTTATGATTACTGTACGAAGGATAAAGGATCCTGTGACTGGCAGGGAGAGACTGTTTGCGCCAGATGGGTGGGATCCAGATAATTATGATGACGTCCATACTGCCCAAACTGCGGCATCACTTTCGATCCCGACAGGGCTGTTGTATGATCCAGTAACTAGGATAGTTCATGCGAATATTTTTGATACGATGTTTGCATTGGAGAGAGTATCGCTGAGGACGGCAGACGGGACCGAAATAGATGGGGCGAATATATCAGGGTCAAGCTATACGTATTCGTTTACGTTGCCGAGCACTTTCTTGGGGCAGAGGTTGACGCTTACTGTAACGAATGCGGCGGGGTATTTGGTGTCGGTTAGTGGAACGCCGACGAGTACTGGGATGAATCCGTAAGATAGCGCTTACTAATCCCTAAAACGATTTCATCATCGAATACGGACAGGTGGCCATCCATCGTTATGGATGGCCAGCCTTGTCCTGACTCTGACAATCCCGGCTTCGCCGGCATTACCACTCCTTGTTTCGGAAAAGAAGGTGCAAGCACATTCTTTTCACTCACTGCGTCGGGTTATCGTTATTGATTGGAGACATTCTCTGAGTGAAATGTTTTAGGGATTAGCCAATTAAAGCATTGACTAGAGAGAATAAATATTAGTAATAGGAGTAAATTCTCCCCATTATACAGATTATATCACACATTGTCAAATTTGTCAAGGGAAAACGGGGATTTGGGGTGGGTTTTGGGGGAGAATCGTTGAGGATAACAGACGGGAAGTGGTTTTTGGGAAATTGGGGGATTTTACAGACGGGAAGTGGTTTTGGGGAAATTGGGGAGGGGGGCAGGATTGCTCGGGTTTGGGGAGTTTGTGAAGTTCGGGAGTGTGGCTAATAAACCAGAACATACTTGAAAAAAAAGGAATGTTGTGCTAATATGGAGATATGAATTGGAAGGTGATATTAAAATCGTTTGGTAGTAAACAGATGCGGCGGAGGCTGTTGACTCTTGTTGGGATTATCGTGGTTTATAGGTTTTTGGCACATGTTCCGATACCGCTTACAGACCCGACTACCATGAAGGAGGTTGTGGGCAGTGTTGTGAACAGTACAAACTTTGGAGGGTTCTTAAACCTTTTGTCTGGTGGAGCCCTGACGAGCTTTACGATCCTGTTGGTTGGACTTAGCCCGTATATTACCGCTTCGATTATTACGCAACTTTTGTCTAAGGTGATTCCAAAGTGGGAGGAACTACAGAAAGACGGAGAGGCTGGAAGGCGCAAGATTAACCAGTGGACGAGAATGTTGGTGGTGCCTTTTGCTATATTTCAGTCTATAGCGATGGTGTTTATCTTGCGGCAATCGGTGCTTCAAGCTGGATCCACCGCGTTGGCGGATCCGACTTTTGGGGAAATGGCGATAGCGGTTGGGGCGATGACAGCTGGATCTGTGTTGCTCATGTGGCTGGGCGAGTTGATCACGGAACAGGGTATTGGCAATGGTATTTCGACTTTGATTTTGGCGGGGATCGTGTCGCAACTTCCAGGGCAGACGGTAGGACTTTGGTCATGGCTGACTGATACAAGCGGGGGTGCGCTCAGTATATTTGGATGGTTTACGATTCCAGTGAATCCGCTGGCCTTGGGTGTTATATTGGCGGGAGCGGCGTTGATAGTAGGGGTGCTT
>WRLZ01000047.1 GCA_009777365.1 Candidatus Saccharimonadota bacterium
ACTATAGAGGTAATCAATCCCTATATCGCTAGAATTACAAGATCTTCCGACCTATACTTCTATTATAACATTATAAAATAATCTCAACAGTACGCCCGCTTTTGCTTGCCTCCTCTCCGAAAACCTTCTTGCACAACTCTTGAAATTCCTTTAATCATCCATAATTCCCCACGAAAACCGTGCGATGAAATAACAGCGCCATTGGTAGGAGTAATGGACTCGACTCCCGCCTGAGTAGCATTATCCACACCACCACTATTGGCATACCCGCCACGCATATACCATGAATTAGCCAAACCTACAGACTGAGCCCACGCCCCCGACCACCTAGAGGATTCGAAGAAGTACTGACCTAGAAAGAGTAGGTTATATAAACACTCGCTACCATACATAACAACCGCTGTCAAAATTGCTGTCAAATCCCATCAGACAATGATTTCCAAAAAGTAAATCCCCCATTTCGGAGGTTTTACAGATATAATTTTGGTACACCCGACAAGATTCGAACTTACGACCTTTGGCTCCGCAAGCCAACGCTCTATCCAGCTGAGCTACGGGTGCTTATGCAGTATATTATAACACAACTAGGCGAGAAAGTAAAAACCCGCCCTCTCCCCCCACGAAAACCGATGATAGTGCTGGCGCTACCGGCAGCACCCCTAGCAATAGATCCAACACCGGCAAAAAAATCATCAGCCGATTGGCCGCCACGGGAGAACCAAGGGAGGACAGCTTCGACAGAATAGGCGTACGCCCCCGACCACCCAGAGGATTCGATAGAGGATATTGTGCGATACATAGTCCATCACGCTTATGTTGTAAAATTTACAATACCCCTTGCAACAAGCCCCATTCTAGTATATACTTTTATTATGGCACGAAAAGGCAGCAGGAGCAAAAGACACAAAGTACCAAACACGTTTTGGCGACAAATCATGGGGCTTTTTCTTATGCTCCTTTCAATCGCTTTGGTTATTGCTTGGTTTACTGCATCTGGAACTTTCGGCGATCTAGTCCGTGAACAAATGACCAATCTCTTTGGCCTCGGCGTCTGGATTCTACCTATTATACTTTTTTACTGGGCAATCGTCATCTTCACTCGCAAAGACAAGAGTATCCCTTTCGTGATTCTCCTAGCCTCAATCCTCATGTGGGTCTGGTGCCTAGGTTTCCTCCATATCTTCAGATCCAGCGGCGAAGTCGGCAAGGTTATAGGTAGTGTCGCCATCGACAATTTTGGCGTCCTTATATCTAGCCTAATCTTTATCACCCTAATTGCCATCACCGCCTTCTTCATGTTCAGCATCACCCCGGCAACGGTCGCCAAGCGCGTAGCTGGCGGACTCAAAACCGATAAATTCACAGAGCGTGAGCCGAAACGCTCCAAAAAGCCCAGTATCAAGATCAGTAGTAGTGATGTCGAAGAACTTATCGACTCCAAAAAGGCTAGCGCCGGGAGTGGTCTCTTTGGTCTCGGCAAGAAAAAGCCGAATATCAAGAAGAGCCAAAAATCTGCTCCGGAAGATGAAAAGGCTCCAGTACCGGTTGCGCTTACATCTGTTAGCGATCCAGAGTGGAAAATGCCAGAACTTGATCTCCTCGAGAAGAAGCAGGCCTCAGCTGACTCTGGCAACATTGATCAAAATATAGAAATCATTAAAAGCACCCTCAGCGACTTCAAGATTGACGTTGACATGGAAGCCGTCAATGTTGGCCCTCGCGTCACCCAATATGCTCTCCGTCCACCTAGTGGCGTCAAACTAACTAAGATCTCTTCTCTTGAATCCAACCTCGCTCTTAACCTCGGCGCCAAAAGCCTCCGTATCGAAGCTCCAATCCCTGGCAAAAAAGCCGTCGGTATCGAAGTTCCTAATGCCAAATCTGGTGAAGTCCGCCTCTATGGTATGTTGCGATCAAAGGCATGGCGCGAAGAAAAGAACAACCTCACTTTCACAGTAGGTGAGGATATTGCTGGTGAACCGATCATCGCCAACCTCGGCAAAATGCCCCATCTCCTCATCGCAGGTCAAACTGGCTCCGGTAAATCCGTCATGATCAACTCCCTCATCGTCTCCTTGCTTTATCGAAACGCTCCAAGCGACATGAAACTCATCCTAGTTGACCCCAAACAGGTCGAAATGACTCCCTATGAGGGAATACCTCATCTCCTCACTCCAATCATCACCGACCCAACCAAGACTATCAGCGCCCTCAAGTGGGCCGTTCAAGAAATGGAGCGTCGCTACGCCCTCCTGGCTGGAGAAAAAATGCGAGACATAACTAGCTACAATGCCCGCAAATCCAACAGTAAATCAAAAGATAAGGGCAACGAGGACGACACAGCCGATGAGCGCATGCCATATATCGTCATAGTCATCGACGAGTTAGCCGACCTTATGATGATGGCCTCCAAGGATGTCGAAGCCCTTATCGTTCGCCTAGCCCAAAAAGCCCGCGCCGTCGGCATCCACCTTGTCCTCGCCACACAGCGCCCTAGCGTCAACGTTATCACTGGGCTCATCAAGGCCAACGTTCCAGCCCGTATTGCCTTCACGGTAGCCTCCCAAGTCGATTCTCGCACTATCCTCGACCAGGCTGGAGCAGAGAAGCTCCTCGGCCAAGGCGACATGCTATTCGTAACTGCCGAAATGGGCAAACCAAAGCGTATCCAGGGCGCCTGGGTCACCGACGAAGAGACCTTGAGGGTCACCAACTTCCTCCGTACCCAACGTCCGCCAGAGTATGACGAAAGTATTGTTTCTCAATCTGTAGAAATCAGCGGTCGTGGCGGCATGGCGGTCAACGCCGGCGCTGGCACTGACGACGAACTCCGCACAGCCATCCAAACTGTAATCAGCCGCGGCCAAGCCTCCACATCTCTCCTCCAAAGGAAAATGGGCATTGGCTACGGCAAGGCCGCCAAACTCATCGACGAGATGGAAGAACGCGGCATTGTCGGCCAATCCCCCGGCGGCTCCAAACCTCGCGACGTCCTCGTCTCCAGCATGGAAGAATTAGACAACTTAGGTATGTAATAACTAATTTTTAACATCAACCCAAACAAATTATTTGCTTTTTCGAAAACTATGTGTATAATATATACATAGATGAATGTCTATATGAGAGGAGGCGGGGAGATGGATCATGAAAAGCACATTCTGCCAATGTTCAAAGCCTTGGCCGATAGCAACAGATTGCGAATAATACGCATGCTATCTTGTCCTTGTGGTGAACTTTGCGCGCAACACATGCTAAAGAAATTTGACATCACCCAGCCCACCATGTCGCACCATATGAAAGTGCTGATTGATGCAGGACTAGTTGATTCAAGAAAGCAAGGATCGCATATCTACTACTCCATCAACAAAAGGGCTGTCTCGCAAATCGCGCAGTTCCTGGACGGCTTCACGGACACCGGCAAGGAGTTCATCTGTAATTGTGGATGCGGCAAAAAGAAAGGAGAAGCTGGGATGGCTAATACTAATTGTTCATGTGCACAGCACAAATGCAGTTGCCGCGATTGCTAAACTACTGGTGTTTTAAGCCTTGTAATGTTTGCGAGAGGGCTTAAGGCATGTTATATTACATTAAATAAGATAATTAAAAGGAAAGAAAATAATATATGAAAAAATCAGTACTGATAGTATCCATTATTATAGGTGTAGTCGTAGCAGGGGGCATTGCCGTAGCCGCACTATCTGGCCCCACCGACTCCAACACAGATCAGATCGCTTCCGAAAGCGGAACAGTCTTGACCGTGGAAGGAATGACCTGCGGACGCTGCGTGGATGCAATAACCAGAGCTGTATCAGCCCTAGGCGGAGTGAACAAAGTCTCTGTTGTTTTGCGTACAGGAAAAGTCACCATAGATCATGACCCAAACGTAACCGCAGATGAAATCAGAGAAGCCATTATGAACGCTGGATACACCCCGCTTGATTAAGGATATGAAGAAATGAATACTATAAAATTCGTATTTAGTAACATATTCCGCAGTAAAGGTCGGTTTATCTTCACCTTTCTTGGAATCGCCATAGGCATGGCCTCTTTTGTGGCTCTACTCTCAATGGGCGGCAGTATGCGCGGCGAAGTTACCAGGCAAGCCGAAGCGCTTGGCTCGGATATTATGATCATGCCGGAAAACATATGCGTCTTTAACCAAATCTCTATCGTAACAGGCGATACAATATCTGAACTAATGCAATATGAGATTTTTGACGACATGTCGGCGATAGAAGGGCTTACGGTCATCCCTCATCTTATGCAAAAAACAGGAGTCGAAGGTATGTCATCTGTTATTGGCGGTGTTTTGCCAGCGGAAACCAAAGACTTTAGAGATTGGGAAATTGAAAAAGGCGAATACTTTTCGTCAAATGAACAAAACGCCATAGTTCTCGGATCGGATTTCGCCATAACCCGTGGATTAACTATCGGCGACACCATACCCCTAGGAAGAGACAGGGAAGAGCTCACTGTTATAGGCATACTGAAACCGACTTCGAGCAATGATGACGCCGCCATGTTCATGCCGCTTGCTACTACCCAAAGAGTCTTTGAAAAAGAAGGCTATATCTCATACATGTCCGCCAGAGTCGATGATATAACAAAAATGGACTATTTTATCGCTACTATTGAAGCTACAGCTAACGTCCAGGCTTCCACAGACAAGCAACTCCTGGGAAACGCTTTGACTATTCTGGGCTCAGTCAACATGACCCTGCAGCTCATTGCAATAGTTGCTCTGATCGCTGCGGCCTTTGGTATTATAAACACCATGATGACTGCCGTCTATGAAAGGCGCAGAGAAATAGGAATCTTGCAGGCTATCGGCGCGAAAAGAAGTGCAATTTTCAAGATATTTATTCTCGAATCTGGACTATACGGCCTATTCGGAGGAATCGCCGGGGTCGCCATTGGTCTAGCTACTTCCGTCTTCGCCGGAGAGTATATTTCCAAAATCGGCGCCAACGAGCTTCTAAAGGGCGTAAGGCCGGAAGCCAGCTTTGATCTCTGGCTCATTCTATCCGCAGTAGCCTTTTCCCTGGTTATTTCAATAGCAGCTGGTCTGTACCCTGCCTGGAAAGCATCAAAAATGACACCCATGGAGGCAATAAACAATGGCTAATAAAAGTATAATCAAGGTGGAAAAACTAGAGAAAATCTACGGCAAGGGTACAGTCAAAACCCATGCTTTAAGGAATATAAGCATAAGCATCCCCAAAGGCTCATTCTCCTGTCTGATTGGAAAATCTGGACACGGCAAAAGCACATTGCTCAATCTAATCGGCGGCCTAGACAGGCCAACAGATGGGAAAATCTACATTGAGGGAATAGACATTACAAAACTTAATAATAGTCAACTAGCAGAGCTACGCGCAGAGAAAATTGGATTTGTTTTTCAATTCTTCAATCTATTACCAAATCTCACAGCGCTTGAAAACATCCAAGCCTCAATGATGTGGGGCAAAACCCCAAAAAACGATCAGAGCACAAAAGCGAGAGAGCTCCTTGATATGGTCGGCCTATCTGATAAAGCAAACTCAAAGCCAAGTGAGCTCTCTGGAGGGCAACAACAAAGAGTCTCTATAGCAAGAGCACTAGCCAATGACCCAAGCATCCTGCTCATGGACGAGCCAACTGGTAACCTAGATTCCGAATCCGAAGAGGAAGTCCTAAAACATATCTTCAATATTCATAAGAGCGGCAAGACTATCGTAATAGTCACCCACAATAATGAATTGGCCAAAAAAGCAGATCTATTGTTCGAGATCCGAGACGGTAAGCTGAATAATCCAAAAAGCAAAACTCGCACCAAGTAGCGACATCTAGTTTATCCTATTACTCTCAGACACCGCATCCCGAAACGCCCTCATAATATCATAAATCTGATCCAAATTATTCTCATGG
>WRLZ01000048.1 GCA_009777365.1 Candidatus Saccharimonadota bacterium
CGTCGTCAAACTCCCCCACGGAACCGGAAAAACAATCCGCGTAGCCGTTTTCGCTCCCGAGGATCAATTGAAAAACCTGAGCGCAGACATCAAGGGCGACACAGAGTTCCTCAAGCAACTCGACAAAGAGCAACTTGATTTCGACGTTCTCATCTCTACCCCAGCCTACATGCCCAAGCTCGGCAAGTACGCCCGCCTTCTTGGACCAAAGGGCCTCATGCCGAACCCAAAGACTGGCACCGTCGCTACTGACCTAAACAAAGCTGTCGAAGAAGCCAAGGGCGGCAAAGTTGAATACCGCGTCGACAAGCAAGCCATTATCCACCTTGGCGTCGGCAAAGTTTCCTTCGGCGACAAAAAAGTTCTCGAAAATGTCAACGCGGTTTTGGAGAGCCTAAAAGGCAACAAACCTTCCACTGTCAAGGGTGCTTTCGTCAAGAGCTTGGTCGTTACAACCTCCCAAGGCCCATCCGTCAAAGTCGAAAACGCAATCGGCTAATCTACTTGCAGTCATTGCGACCGCGAGCATAGTGTGGCGGGAAGCAACCCAGGTTTTAATCCATGAATCAAATTGACACCAAAAACACCAAAAGAATCCTAACCGAACTCCGCGGCGTCTTAGCTCGCGGAGTTTTCGGCGATGTTGTCGAACTCGGCTGCTACGAAGGCGACACCTCCATCGAACTCGCGCACATCCTAAAAGGCTCTGGCCGAAAATTATTTCTCTACGATTCCTTCGAGGGCTTGCCCGAAAAAACCAAGGAGGACAATTCCTCCCTCGGCGAAAGCTTCAAGCCCGGCGAACTCCTAGCCAGCAAAGGCAAAATCATCAAGCGCTTCAAACATAGCAATCTCCCTCTCCCCATTATCAAAAAAGCCTGGTTCAATAACCTCTCATCCACCGACCTTCCCGACCAAATCGCTTTCGCCCTACTCGACGGCGATTTCTATTCCTCCATCAAGGATAGCTTCAGCTTGCTTCATGGCAAATTATCCCCAGGCGCCGTTATCATCGTAGACGACTACTCCAACCTCGCCCTCCCCGGCGCCAAGCGCGCCACCGACGAGTGGCTCGCCAGCAACCCCTCCGCCCCCCTCTCCCAAATCGGCGCCCTCGCCATCATCAAACTCTAACTCCAACATCCCTATCTACCAAATCCTCTGGGTGGTCGGGGGCTCCATCTGTCGACACAGTTGGCGAACATTCGACGCACCGAAAGGATGCCTCTGGCATCATTGAGGTGCGGATGAATTTCCTCATAGCATTGCTGACGGCAATGCTATGAGCTTTTCGTGGGGAGGCATCGCTACCATCCCAGGGCCCAACCCCAGGATCCATGATGTCAAATAATCCTCGTCATTACGAGACCCAGCTCGTAAGACATCATATCTAGCGATGACCACAATCCCATACTTACACCACAACGTCTAAACCGATACTGCACGTAAGAAAGCGTAGCTTTCTTACGTGGTCGGTGGGCATAATATATTGCGAGATTATGTGCTTCTTAGGCTACCCACGCGAGGCTACGGGCGAATGACGACCACCCCACGAAAACCGTTCGTCGTATTAGTATTGCCATTATTGACATTGAGAGTCTCGACTCCAGCATTAGTGGTATTGGCCGACTGACCGCCACGTATGAACCAGGCATTATTGCCAGTGAACGAATTAGCATTCGCCCCCGACCACCCAGAGGTAAATACAGGGGCACAACGCGAACATATAATCAACCAGGCTAATTAGGGAAAACCCTTATCGCTAAAATGACAAGATCTTCCGACCTATGACCCAAGTATATATCAGGACAATCTCAAAACAAAATCCGCCCCAAGGAGCGGATTCCTAAAGCAACAAACGCCTACTTCTTTCGCCGAGTTTTCCTGTCTTTCTCGCTCAGATGTATCGCGAAGAACGCATTTGAAAGCCCCATAATCAATAGATAAATACCAAAGATCCAAATGATCGCCACACTTGTCGCCCACCCAAAAGTCGGAACAAAGAATATCAAAATACCTATCGCAATCCCCAGAACACCCGTGACAAACCACATAAACCTATCTGTCGCATTCGCGGTACCTTTTGTCGCAACCACCAAATCGAATATCCAGCGCATCACCGCGATGATCGCAATAAACACCGCCAATAGCTCAAACCGCGCACTCTTGTTCGCCAATAACCACGCACCAAGTATCACCTCAATACCACCCGAAATAAGCGCCAACCCAAAAGCTTTGCCCTCCCTATAAAGCATAAAGGCTCGCGTAAGCTCAAACACACCAAGCACTATAAGCCCGATTGAAAGCACCCCAGTCAGCACCGAAAGTATCGTCTCCGGCGCGAAAAGGCAATATAGCCCCAGCGCTATAGCAATAAGCGCCCTGAGCATAAACCCGCCCCAATGCGCCCCCGTGTATCCCGCAACCCGAAAAACCTCAATATTCATGGGCTTCTTCCCCGTCCGCTTCTTTCCAACCATGGTGTTACCCCCTTTGTTCAAAATTACTTTCATTCTATCACAGTTTTTTCATAATTTCAATAGCCTGTCAAAAACCGCCTTCTTTCCAAAGTTCATCACGCTTCTTGGAGAAAACGGCTTTCTATTCTGTTGCGTGCCCACCCCAGGGCACTGTTTGTTTTAATTCCGCTGTTTTTTATTTTTTAGCATCATGTTTCACATCACTTAGACGGAAACCCTGATGGACGCACCAGCTTAATCTAATCATAAGCCCTTTACCCAAATTTGTCAAGAAAACGTTGTAAAAAATACAACACTTTTTCTCTTCCTTGCCCTCTATCGAATCCTCTGGGTGGTCGGGGGCAGACAATCGTTCTGTCTATGCCACTGAATCTTGGACATATCGTGGTGCGCGATCGGTCAATCTCTCTGCTGCGGGTATCGAAGCCAATGGTATTAATACTGGTGTTGCCGTTGCTGATGGTGTTGGTTTTCGTGGGGAATCCCGTGAAATGACTTTTTGTTTCACAAAAACGTGAAACAACCCATCCACCTACTACTGTAGAAACCCATAGACCAAACCAAAATCTCCGTGAAACACAAAAATGTTTCACAAAAACGTGAAACAACCCCACCCCACGAAAACCGATTGTGCCAGCAGAGCCGCCAATAGTGTTACCTATAGACTCGACGCCAGCACTAGTAAGATTGGCCGAGTAGCCGCCACGACGCAACCACGGACTGCCAGAACCAAACGACTGAGCCCACGCCCCCGACCACCCAGAGGATAAGAGGAAGGTATGTCCCAGAATGAGTTATATAAAACTTCTGCATAGCTCAGAATGGCATCTCGGAAGGCTTGCGAAGCACCGCAGGCTCAATACCAGGGTCCCCGCGAAGTAGGGGTGGCCCGGAGCGCACACTTTAGTTAGACTTCTGCGTAAGGCCTTGCGACCTTAATCAATCAAATACTCCTTCAACTTAACCACATCCCTATCCCTACTCAACTTCTCAATCGCCTTCACCTCAATCTGCCTAATCCTCTCCCTAGTAACCGCAAACTCCTCCCCAACCTCCTCAAGCGTATGAGGCCTCTCCCCATCCAACCCAAACCTCAGCGCAATAATCTTCCTCTCGCGATCCGTAAGCTTATCAAGAATCCCACCAACCTTCTCCTTCATCATCGTCTGCCGAGTATTCTCCTCCGGCGACGCATTCTCGTCGTCCTGAATAAAATCCCCAAGCGTCGACTCCTCATCATCCCCCGATTCTTTCCCAACCGTCGCATCAAGCGAACTGATCTCCTGCTTATTCCGAATAATCGCCTCAATCTTCTTCACACTCATCCCCATCGCCTTCGCCAACTCATCATTGGTCGGGTCTCGATTCAGCTCCTGCGAAAGCTGCCTCGTCGTCCTCTGTAATTTGTTAATCGTCTCCACCATGTGCACCGGAATACGAATCGTCCTCGCCTGATCCGCCAGCGCCCTCGTAATCGCCTGCCGAATCCACCATGTCGCATATGTCGAAAACTTAAACCCACGATCCGGATCAAACTTATCCACCGCCTTTATCAGCCCCGTATTCCCCTCTTGGATCAAATCAAGAAAATCCAACCCTCTCCCCGAATATCTCTTCGCAATCGAAACCACGAGCCGCATGTTCGACTCAATCATCTTCTCCTTGGCCTTCTCGTCCCCCTCCGCAATCGCCCTTGCCAACACATTTTCTTCATCAAAAGAAAGTAGCGGAATTTTCCCAATTTCTCGTAAATAAAGTCGCACAGAGTCGTCGCTTAGATCGGTATAAATCGGCGCATCGGTCAGTCCCTCGTCAATATCCTCGAACTCGCCCTCTTCCCCCAAATCACTCGGCACTTCAACATCATCCAAGCTACCCTTCTGCGGCTCCTCGTCCAAAAGCTCGTTCCTTACTTCTTCTCCATGTTCAACCATCTTTGCTCCTCTGTTAATTTGTTCATTATTAGCAAAAGCTCCTTCGCTAAATCCGCCCTGCCCGAACTCATTGCATATTCAAGCAAGTTACTAGTTTGTTGTCGCTTAATCTTATTAAGCTCCTGCTTGGCCTTTTGGAGCAACTCCTCCATTTCGCGGTTCATTTCTTCTTTTGTCCATCCGCTGTAACGTTCTTCGCCGCCAAACAACAAAACTTTGATCTCATTATACCTTTCCAGCTTCTCTTTGTCAAGTTCACCCGCATTCTTCACCACCAAAAGCGCCATCGTCCTCCCCAAAATACTCCGAAAGCTCGACGTCGCCTTCTTATCCAATCTCTTCAATTTCTCCGCCATCTTCGGCGCACTAACCCGCACCGGCTTCTTGGCCTTTTCCCTTTCCGCCTTCGCATCCAACACTTCCGTCGTCGTATCAATCTGACCAGCCACCAATTTTTTATAATGATCTTTCTCAATCGGATCACTCAATTTCTCAATCAATTTCCCCGCAATCTCGCTATACTTCCTCTTCCCGATCGGCGAGTTTAGATCTAGCTCCTCCGAATATTTCCCGAGCAACCACTCCGCCGCCGGCTTCGCATTATGAATCGCCTGCTCCCAAAACTTCGGATCTTTTTGTATCAATTCATCCGCATCTTTCGCCCCATGGTAATCATCGACAATCAGCAACGACAGTCCCAATTCACTCGCAATCTCCACCGCCCTCTCCGCCGCCGCCTGCCCCGCCTTGTCTCCATCATACGCCAACCGAATATCTTCCGTCAACTTCCCCAGCGTCTGCAAATGTTGCTTCGTCATAGCCGTTCCCGCCGTCGCCACCGCCATTTTCTTCCCCGCTTGATGCGACGCGATCACATCCATATTCCCCTCCACCACCACCACAAACCCATTCTCCCGAATCGCCATCTTCGCCCCCGACAATCCATAAATATGATGTGTCTTATCATAAAGCAAAGTCGCTGGCGTATTCAAATATTTCGGCCCCTCGCTCTTGCCAAGTTTTTTATCAATATCACTAATCTCCGCAATCGTCCGCCCCGTATACCCCACAACCTCCCCGTTCGTATCAAGCAAAGGAATCATCAGCCGCTCCTTAAACAAATCCCCACCAAATCTATTCAACAGCCCCGCTTCCTTAAGCTCCGCTTCCGTATACCCCCGCTTTAACAAAAATTCTTTCAACCCCGCCTTCGCATCCCCCGCATATCCAATCTTGAACTCCTCCACCGTTTTCCGATTCATCCCTCTTTTGTAAAATATATATTCCATGGCAGGCTTATGCTTCGTGAACATCACTTGGAAATATTTTGTAGCTAATTTGAGGCAACTTAATAATCTCTTCCGCTTTTCGTGCAA